>CALDZL010000018.1 GCA_937944295.1 uncultured Sphingorhabdus sp. | reverse complement strand
ACCACCGTATCGCGGAAATCGGTATCGCGTTCAACCTTATAAGAGAGCGATTGTCCAGGTGCCGTGACGACACGCGCTAGGCGCGCAGCATCAAGCAAACCTTCTTCTTGGTCAAAATCCCAACTGCGGTTTTGCTGCGCCATTAATCGGCGCTGCAGACGGTTAGCAAGTTTTGTTACTGTGCCTTCTAGGCTGGCAATTTGGGTGTCGAGATATTTGCGTAATCGCTCCAATTCATCAGGATCAGCTAATTCTGAAGCTTCGATAATTTCATCATGATCATTGGTATAAAATTTATACTCGCTTTGCGGCAGTCCATCCCAATTGCGACGCTGTGGGGAAACAGGTTGCATCCCTTCATCGCCCATATCTCCCTCGGAGCCTTGATCGTCATCCATATCGCTTTCTTCGATATCGCCTTGGCTATCCTCGCCTTCGCCCTCTTGCTGCTCCGCGCGCGCATCGGATTCGGCACTATCGCCCGATGCATCTTGATCGCTTTCGCCTTCATCCTCATCTTGTTCTTCGCTGCTATCGTCTCGATCATCGCTATCGCTTTCATCGGGGTTCGCATCGCCCTCGGTAAGCTCAAGATGCTCTAGTAAGGTCTGTGACAATTTGGCAAATGCTTCTTGATTGTCAAGCACTAGGCCCAAGGCGTCAATGTCATTGCCTGCTTTATCTTCAACCCAATCGCGGACCATATTGACGCCATTTGCAGCTTGATTTGGAATGGGCGTGCCAGTTATGCGCTCACGTGCAATGAGCTGAATTGCCGTTGACAGCGGCACTTCATCGCGGTTTTCAGCGCGTGATATTGGATCAGTTAATAAGCGATTTTCTAGCGCTTGGTTTAAATTATCGGCCACGCCCTCCATAGAACGGGCGCCCAAACCCTCTATGCGAGCTGTTTCCAAGGCATCAAATACGGCCGCGGCTACGGCCTCGCTGGGACGTGCAGAAAAATGTGCGGCCTCATCATGATGTTTGAGACGCAATGAAAAACTATCGGCATAGCCGCGTGCTAATGCGACTTGATCAGCAGGCAAGTCACGTTGCGGCATCGGTATTTTGAAATGATTGCCAGCCTGCGTCGGTGTGTCTGCACTATAGGCCAATTCAACTTCAGCATCGTCTGATAAAGCGCGCGATGCGCCCGTGAGGACTGATTTAAAATCATCTAATGTAGAGCGGTCTGCCATAATGCAGTGCAATAGCGGCGCAGCGCTCAATAAATCAATGAATAATGTGTATTATTATAAAATCTATGCTGGAGAATATTGATTTCATAAAGTTTCAATCTTTTGGATATGATCGGCAATACCATTTTCAATAGAATAGATGCGCGCTGTATCCCGCATTGCGCTGGTTTCATGGAAAGGTATGTGCAATGCTTCATCTATCATCTTTGCAATAGAGTTAGGGTCTTCCTTTTCCAATAAGGAGCAACCAGCAATAGGTCCTAAAATTTCGCGTGCTGCCACAAAACAATCGGTAGAGATTATAGGGCAATTGCTTGCGAGCGCTTCAAAGATGACGGCGGGCAAACCTTCATAGCGCGATGTCATCATATAAAGGTCAGCTGCTTTCAGATAATCGCTAACATTGGGAACAAAACCAGGCATGGAAATATGGTTTTCTATGCCCAGTTTATACACTAATTTCTCGCAATCGTCCTTTAACGTACCATCGCCTAATATCACCAAATAGCAATTTTCATGCGTTAATTTTGCAAAGGATTGGATCAGCAATTCCATATTTTTCTGCGGTTCAAATCGGCCTATGCTTAATATGATTTTATGACCCTTAGGCACATTGGGAATGGCAGGTTTATGTTCTGGCATGGAGAGCATTTGGTCGGTTACATAGGGGTTGATGACGCTCTGAAATTTATCCGCTGCGTTTGGGAAAGCATGCTGTAATTCATGGCTTTCTGCCTCGCTTAAAGTTAGGGTTAAATCTGCTTTCTGAAAAGCTTTTTGATAACCCCATTTGCGTAATATTGCATAAAGACCTTTATCATCTTTTCGGATAATAGGATTTGTGGTTTTGAAAATCACCTTGGCTTTGCTTTTGGCGCATTTAGCAGCCAATAAACTAATCCAATTCATATTGTTACAGGTCGATAGCAACAAGTCATTGGGGTTATCTCTAAACCATTGTATCGCCTTGGGTAACAGACGAATCAAGTCCTTAGTGCGCGTTGATTGGCTCTCACCCAAGTGAATGATTTTGACATTGTCATGCATCTGCTCGTGATATATATCTTCTACGCTGCCACCTTTGCAAAAAAGCAAGAGCGTTACATCATATCCAGCTTTGGCAAAACCGCTGGCCAATAATGTGGCTATGCGATCAATCCCGCCATTATCGAGCCGATAATGTAAGAGCGTGATACGTTTCATAAATGCATCGTACGCACAAAATTATAAGAGGGGAAGATGAATAACATAGATGCTTAATATTATAATCAAACCTGCTATCAAACCTGCGATCACATCGGATGGCCAATGTACCGCTAGATAGAGGCGGCTGTAGGCTATGGTTCCAATGAGCGTGGTGCATAATATTTGTAACAGTATGTTGGGTGTAATACCTATAAATTGCGGCATTAAAAAACCAAGCCATCCAAATATCGCCATCGCCATCATGCTATGGACGCTGGGGAAACTGGTGGTAAACATTTGTGGAGTATCGTTGCGCAGCGCAGGGCGCTTTCTATTGACAATTTTTTTGAGGATAAAGCCGAGCAAACGTGCCGATAATGCAGTGATTAAAAAGCTATGCAAAAATAATCGGTCATCTAGTAATTCAGAAACGCCAATCACCAATAAGGTCATGATAACCAAAAATGTGTCCCCGCCCAAGGCCGTTGTATCAAGCATTAATCGGCGGATTTTTGGTTTCTGGGGCTTGGTTACTCCATTAACCTCATGCATGTATCGCATAAAAGGCAGATCGAAATTATCGCATATATGGCGCAACACCAAGCACATTATGGCGATGTAAATAATGACCAGCAGGGCTAGAGGGTATAGCATGGTCATGGAGTATATTTTACGCTTTCTTGCGGTGTAAATCCATTGGGATAACATTCCCATAAGCAGGCCGAACTTGAGGCTTTTTATTTATGTGTGTAATATCAGCTTTCATAAATTCTGCAATAGCCAATGCAGCACGATGTGATGAAGCGTGATTAGGGTCAAAATCGAAACTGTCTAAAAATGTTTGATTTTGTATTTTGGCATAATGTGGGCTTAAACTCTCAGATCGCCGTAAAACTTGGGCTAAATTATTTATGTTATGAATGACCTCGCCAAAATTCCAAAATTTGTAATAATCATTATTCTGCCAATCAGCATCGTGCGAATTGATAAAAATCGCAGAGCGTGGACGTTCGATAAATTCATAAATTTGGCTGCTTACATCGCCCATGTAAATATCTGCAGCGCGTGTGTAAGACATATCTACCGAATTTATGCTGCCCGTATCAATATGGATGTGTGGAAGTCCTTTGAAACGTTGCGGCAATGTCCGGCGAAGCTTCACAGTACGATGTTCAACCGATCCCAAAAATCTACGTTGGTACAACATGACATGTGGCGCAAAGATTAAATTATAACGGTCTTGATTGGCAAAATAATCCAGAATTTGTTCGCCATATTCGAACCATGATGATAATTTAGGATCGAAATGCGGATTATATAAAACTACAGGTTTATCATTATCAAAGAGCTTTTTGCGCGATCCCAATGTAGGGGAGTCAAACTTAGGATAACCGACAATTTTGTTCGCATCGGGACGAATAACGCCCGCTTTCAACATTTGCGATTGTGTTTTTTTACCAGGAAGCAGCACTAAATCAAAATGCCGATTGCTGGGTGAGAATGAAATTTGCCGATCACCTGCACCATGCGGTATCAGTATTAATTTCACCTTATCCACTTTGAGATGAGTGCGCAGTACCGTACTCGTAGTTTCGGGAACAACCAAAGCATCATATTGTGCGAGTAATGTTCTATTGCTCAAAAGATCGCTAATACGGCGAATGGGCATGATACCGCCGAATAATTTTTCGACGATATGCCAAAATTTATTTTGCTGCAAAGCATGAAATGGCGGGCGTTTGAGACTTGGGTCGAGATGTGAAGATACAGCCTCGGTTTGTGCTTGACTGGATGTTAAAATCTCAATTTGCGCTTTTGGTGCAACGCGCTGTAACCATGGGATGATCGGGGCGCTGTGCGCGATCTGGTGTAAACCATCATGATTGAACAAAAATCCAATACGCATAGCTTTATTGCTCTTCAAAGCTTGCAAATTGATTGATTGATTTTGTGTCATGACAAGATTATCCAAAAGTCTATTTATTAGCCTATTCGAACCAATTAGGGCGCAAATGTGTCAAGAGATGGTTGAAATATAGAAATTTGCGCATTGGTGATCAAAAATTATGAGCGATAGGGATAATATCTCAAAAGAGGACAGCAGTGCGCGCGATTTTGCTGACTTACGCCGTGCAGTTATTGCTACTTTTTCGAGTTCGCTGGCGCGTTCTGTTGCGCGGGTTTTGTTGATAATTTTCGTTGTCGATCTCTATGGGATTGGTAGTTTTGGTTATTTAGGCGAAGTGGCTGCGACCGTTGAATTATTAGCCGCTCTGGCCTGCCTTGGACTGCCCAAAACGATTATGGCCTATTTTGAACGAGAGAGAGAAAGCGCCAGAAATAGCGCTAATTTGGTATCCAATGCACTGGGCCTTACAATGGCAGTTGGTGCGATTTTAAGTTTAGCCATGCTAATATTATGGCCGATATTATTTCCCGTTAATGCGCATATTCCAGCCTATGCAGCGGCGGCTATATTTATCATTTGTAGTACAGAAATGATGCTAACTTTAACACGATCACGCCGTATCATTAAATGGGAGTCTATTGTGAAAGGATTAGTGAAGCCTTGGGGGTTTTTCATTCTTGCTATGGGCGGCTATTTTTTCATTATAGAGCAACATGATAGCGAACCGATGGCCGTGTTGATTGCTGCTTATTTTCTATCGTTGATAATATCAGCATTATTTGCTTGTATCGGGATGTGGCAAATCTTACGTGATGGGCAAATTGTATTTGGTAAATTTAGCATCAGAGCGATGGCGAATTTAGCAAAAGAGAGTGTTCCTATTGCAATTGTCGATGCAGGGAGTTTCGCATTTCGCCGTATTGATATCATAATTTTGGGCATAATGACGGGATCAAATGTCACGGGTATCTATTATCTTGGGCAGCAATTGGCCACGGTAGTAGAAAAAATGCGGCATTTGTTCGAGCCTATGGCTGCTCCTATATTAGCGCAAACGCGATCCACCAAGACAATCGGAGAATATTTGCAAAAGACCTGTCGTTGGGTGTTTGCTGCAAGCTTGGGTAGTGCCATCTGTTTTGCATTATATGCCCAGCCTTTAATGGCTTTATTCGACGTTTACTTCGCCGCAGCCATATTATTTATGAGCATATTATTATGGGGCGAGATAGCCGATGGTTCGAGTGGATTAATCGAACTGCCAATTATTTTTAGAAACCCTCTAATCGCATCGCGCAATGTGATCATCGCTCTATTAATAGAGGCGATAAGCGTTGCAATCGCTACCTTTCATTTTGGCATATTGGGCGCAGCAGCGGGCTTTTCTATTGGTATGATGATGCTTGCGGCTTTACGATTATATAGCGCGCAAAAACTCTATGACATGCGGATAATTGATAGAAGTTATTTCAAACCGCTGATAGCTGGCTTGTTGAGTATTGCTGTCACATTATTGGTGCGAGATACTCTTTTGTCTATTCCCTATATTGGTATGATTATAGGGATATTAATTTGTGGTGGGGTATTTTTAATTGCGCTACAATTACTAGGTATTTCTATGAAAATTTCTGACAATAGTTAAAGATAAATTTTGATCGTTTTAAATATGGTATAAACTGTCTCAAAATGGGTCTTATATTTACATTATAGTAACCCAGAGATGTTATATTACCGTATGGATCAACAATTTCCTTCAACTGGTGCAAAAGAGAGTTCTGACCTCCACATTGGCTCTAATATGGAAGAGGAAATGAATAGTGCAGAAGAAATAGCTCTATTAAAACGCCAATTAAAGCGCAGTGAGACAGCACGAGAGGAAGCAGAAGCTCTGTTAGAGAGCAAAAGCAGGCGGCTCACAAAATTAGATGATCAATTGCGTCAAAAAGAAGAAGAGTTAATCCGTAAAGTTGACCAAACCCAGCAATATCTGGTGAATGCACAGAGATTGGCTAATGTTGCGACTTTTCATATTGATGAAGAGGTCCGTTTTGTTGGATCGCTTAATTTTTCTAAAATTGTTGGCTCCAAATATGAGATTAATAATATACGGCAATTGCGCGCTATGGTACACTATCGCGATGTTGATGATATAGATGCAATTATCAAAAATGCCATGGTAGGCGGATTAATAGATAATGCTCTAGAACATGATGTGCGCGTGGTTGATGATTATGGTCGGACACGCTGGTTGCGTTGGTCGGCTGAACAGATTGTGAATGCTGATAATGGCAAAGTTTATTGTTATGGTGCGGTTCGTGACATTACGGTAGAGCGCCGTGCAGAACGCCATGAAAAGACGCTATTGGCGTTAAGTGAGCGGCGGTATCGACAATTGCAGAAAATGTCCGCCCAACTATCGGATCGTGTTAAGGCGATGGAAATGCTCAGTAATGCTCTTCGCGAAGCACGTGAAGTAGCGATCAGGGCCAATAAATCTAAATCGCGTTTTTTGGCGATGATGAGCCATGATATCCGCACACCGATGAATGCTATTTTGGCAACGTTGGAATTGTTGGGTCTGTCTGAATTAAATGATATTCAAAAACGGCAATTAAAATTAGCACAAAATAGCGGGGATCAACTCTTAATTTTGCTTGCTGATATTATTGAATATGCCAGATCAGACGGTTGGTTGCTGGATATAGAGGCGCAGCCCATTGCGGTAGATACTGTCATCACAAATACGGCAGATACGTGGCGAGAATTAGCGCGCAAAAAAGAACTTGAGATTCAGACCGAAATAGAAATTATCAATGATAATTATATAAAAACTGATCCGACCCGTGTTCGCCAACTGCTAGACAATTTAATCAGCAATGCGATCAAATATACCGATAATGGTGTAATCACAATCAGCTCTAAAATAAAGTCTGAACAAGATCATAATCACCTAAGGATTACGGTTGCTGATACAGGTAATGGCATTAGCGAGTCTGTGCAAAAAATGTTGTTCGATGATTTAGAACGCGGTGAGCATCAAGATGATTTAAATATCCAGGGTAGCGGATTGGGCCTGTCTATTTGCCGCCGTATTGTAAATGCAATGAACGGTACAATTGGGGTAGAGAGCAAATTGAATCATGGTAGTATGTTTTGGTTTGAGATTCCCGTTAAAATTATTAGTGAAGATGATTATCTCTGCACGCAAGATAGTGAAAAGTCTATTCAAACATTAAATATCAATGACAAGCGTCCCAAATTATTGGTCGCAGAAGATGTTGCTGCAAACCGTATGGTTTTAACTGCTATGTTAGAGAAATTAGGTTGTGATTATGAAGTTGCTTTGGATGGCCAACAAGCGGTTGAAATGGTGCAACTGCATAAATTTGATACTATCTTAATGGATATATCTATGCCACGAATGAATGGTATGGAGGCAGCTAAAGCGATACGTTCTCAAGGAAAGAAAACTCCAATAATTGCAGTAACTGCTTTCTCTGCGGATGATGAAAAAGAGGCAATTATGGCTTCTGGTATGGATGGATTAATTTCTAAACCGATTAGCATTTCATCCCTGTATCAATCGCTGGAAAAGATATTTTGCGATGAGGATAATAATGATCTGCACAGATATTTGGGACATCATAAAGAGGATAATAATAACCGTGCCTCAGTCCCTGATTTTGATGTGGTAGAATATATTGATATCGATAAATTGCGCCATCAAATCATATCGGTACCATTTGAAATGCGCAGTAAATTACAAAATGCAATCATCGATGATCTGGGTAGTTGGTTCAGACGGTTTCAAACCGCTTGGCAAGACACAAATACCCAAGAGATATCATCATCTAGCCATGCTCTTAAGGGTATATGTAGTGGTTTTGGGGCGCATAAATTAATATCATCAATTGAGAATTTACGCAGTCAATCTGAAATGGGTGACATAAAAGCTCTATCGCAAGTGATAGAAGTTTATAATCATACAATATTATCCTTAAAAAATACGGCCAATATAATAGAGAGACGCAAAAGATAGGACCAATATGGTCAAATCTTTAGGACGTTAGTCCCGCACATTTAATGGTGAGTCCTAATATTCAATCCCTTAAAAAAATGATAGAAGAGCAGAACTCTTCTATCATTGCCGCTTATATTTAATAGTTGGGTGCTTGCTATTATCAATAAGCGCCTTTGCCTGATATGACGGCTGGGATCGTGCGGAATATTAATTTTATATCCTGCCAGAGAGACTTTTTTTCAAGATATTCCACATCTAAATCGACTTGCTGTTCAAACGGTATATCGGCACGACCAGAAACTTGCCATGTACAGGTAATACCTGGTTTGCCTTCTAATCTTTTACGTTCTTTATCACCATAAGCAATTACTTCATTGGGCAGAGCAGGCCTTGGACCCACTATAGACATTTCACCCGTTAGCACATTCACAATTTGTGGTAATTCATCAATTGATGCGCGGCGAATAAATTTCCCAACACGCGTCACTCTTGGGTCTTTCTTCATTTTAAAGCATATAGAATCGCGCTCATTCATCTCTTTTAATTCTGCTTTGCGGGCTTCTGCATCCTTATACATTGAACGCAATTTCCAAATCTTGAATGGTTTGCCGTCTTTGCCAATACGAATTTGTTTAAAAAAGGGCGAACCTCTATCTTCTATTGTAATGAGCAAACACAGTAATAGTGCGATTGGACCGAGTAATAGCAATGCAATTAGTGCAATAGACATATCCATTACGCGTTTGCTGGCATTTTTACATTTTTCTATATAGCCTCTACATTCAAAAGCATAGAATATTGCACGGGTTATAAATTCAATATTGCCTATAATATATCGCCCAGCCAATCTTTTTGGTTCGCACATAAAGCGCCAAATCCATTCCATATGCATTTTGCGCATTAATTTTGGCGCACGTGGGATTCTACCCGAGTAATAATCGAACAAACCACCCACACCAATGACAATAGCGGCATTTAATTTATCACGGTTTTTGTTAATCCAGATTTCTTGATGCGGAACGCCCATACCTACCAATACAATGGAAGCGCCAGAATCATTAATCGCTGCGATAACATCTGCTTCTTCTTTCTCTCTGTCATAATAGCCGTGCTGCGTGCCTGCAAATTTTAGTCCAGGATATGTGTTACGCATATTTTTACTGGCGGCCGATGCGACACCTTCTAAACCGCCCAATAAATATAGAGATTGTCCTGCCGCACAGGCTTTTTCGCATAATAATGGGAATAAGTCTGTGCCATTTAGATTGTTGATATAGTCTGTGCCTGCCATTTTGCCGGCTAATTTAACACCAGCACCATCGGGTAAAATCGCATCGGCATTTTTGAGTGCCTCTTTATAGTCAGCATTTTTACGGAAAATATTTATGCAATGGGCATTGATAAATTGTAATGTATTTTTTTCACCTAAGGCAGCGGCCCTAACGATAGCGCCTGCTGTATCCTCTAAGGAAGAGTTTACCAATGGGATTTGAAATAGAGGAATTGATTTTTTTTGATTGAGGTGCAAGCCCAAGTTCGTGCTATCGGCGGTAATCTTAGTAATGGTTTGTACGCCATTCATAGCCTCTAATTTTAGCTGTGCAAATTGATTGTTGATATCAATATAACTCATATCGTGTCTCCATCTAATTATGGGGATATAAGAGCATTCATTGTGCCAAATATGATTATAATTCTAAATTCAATCCTTTATATAGTTAATGGCGTATAAAGGATTATCTCGCTGAAATATATGATTAAAATAATTTCTATAATGCAAATATTATAATGCAAAATGCGAAATATAGGGATTATCATTTGTTATCTAGGAGATTTGTAAAGGTATCAATTTTTAAACCATTGTAATATCGTATTTTATTTTCTGGCATGGCTTTTGAATACTATCCTGACCAAAGATTAGGATAATGTATGAAAACCATAGCGATGAAAATAAAGAAGAGCTTTGCCAATGGCGGTAGCCTGCCAATCATCGATGCCCTTATGGCTTATGGTTCAGCGCAATTGGCCATTCGTTTGGTGCGGTTGGTTGTGGTTATCATCATTGCACGACAATTGGTTCCAGAGCTGGTAGGTGTTGCAGCTCTGACATTGACAATTTTTGAACTCACCCGCGTATTGGCCAATATTGGCGTGGGTCAGAAAATCATAGCATCTAGCGATGTCGATTTTGAGAAAACATGCAATAGCGCGCACAGGATATTTTGGATTTGGTGTCCTGCGGTTGCCGCTGTGCAATTGGTAGTGGCTGCAATACTCTATTCTATATTTGACCAACATTTATCTGCGATGATGCTGGCTACATTATGTTTGGTCTATTTCTTTATGCCTGGAGGTTTGGTTCAATGTTTCCGTCTGATGCGCGCAAAGAAATTATCAACTTGTGCAAAAATCGATGCTATTCAGACGATTAGCGATCATATTTTAACCTGCCTAATGTTGCTATTATGGATTAGCCCTTGGTCGATTGTTCTGCCCAAATTGCTGACCGCTCCCATCTGGCTTATTATGATGCGCCGCAGTGAGAAATGGCAGAGCGATGCATCATATGGCTTTGTCGAATATCACTCGATGGTAAAATTTGGTTTATCGGTCTTAATCACCGACAGCTTGATTGCTATTCGCAGCCAAGCTGACAAATTGATAATCGGTGCGATGCTCGGTGTGAGCGCATTGGGTACATATTATTTCGCCTTTAACGCGGGCATTGGCATTGTATCTGCTCTGATAACGGCATTTGGTACCGTTATATATCCGCATTTGTGTGATAATGATACAGCACGTCAGCAGCGCGAAAAAATGAAGCTTGCCATAATTGCAGGCCTTGGCATTTTTGGCAGCGCTGCTGCGGCACAATATATTTTAGCACCCTATTATGTACCAATTATTTTTGGTGAAAAATGGAGCCATGCCATTGGTTTAATTCAGATTTTGGCATTGGCATCTGTTCCTATGATTTGCCTCGCTTTAACAACGGCTTGGCTGCGCGCTAATGATCGGGCCAATGTGGATGCGTGGGCTGGTTTATTGGCAAGCTTATGTGCGCTTGGTGCGATGGCACTCGGTGCACAATATGGATTGATCGCGGCGGCGGCGGCATGGGTTATCGGTACGACATTCATCGCTATTCCCTTTGCTACAAAAATATTTGCCCCATTATTTCACCTTAAACCCATTAAATATCAACCAGGAGTATGACCATGACACAACCTTATTTTTCCGTCATAATGCCCGTTTATAATGCGCAAAATCATCTGCGAGAAACAGTGCAATCTGTATTGGATCAGAGCTGTACAGATTTTGAGATGATTATGATCGATGATGGATCAAACGATAATAGCCTTGCTATAATGTTGGATATGGCCAATCATGATGATCGGTTAAAAGTCATCTCAAAGAATAATCAAGGCGTATCCAAAACCCGTAATATGGGGGCAGAAATTGCTAAAGGAGCGTTTTTGGCTTTTTTGGATGCGGATGATTTATGGCGTTCGCAAAAATTAGCAATGCATTATGCACTGCATCACCGCAATCCTTCTATCGATGCGAGCTATGCTCAAATTGCCTTTGTTGAGACGGACAATATTGAAAGCCCAAAAACTTATTCTACCGTGTTAGATCAGCCACTTACGATCAATGAAATTGTTGCAGAAAACCCCGTATGTACAACATCAAACCTAGTGGTATCGCGCGCTATATTCCTATCATTGGGTGGTTTTGATGAGGCTATGAGCCATGCTGAGGATCAAGAATTACTGGCTAGAATGGTGGATGATGGTCATATCGTTCGTGGTATTGATACATATTTGGTCGACTATCGCCTCAGCCCTGATGGTCTCTCGGTTAACTTACCAGCTATGTATGATGGTTGGAAAACATTAGCCCATCAATATAGTACATCCGAGGATTTGAAATATGCCGAAGCAATTTTCCTGCGCTATTTATCGCGTAGAGCATTGCGATCAGGCGCGCCATCCAAAGTAGCCCTTCAATATGCGATCAAGGGTTTGTCGTCCGATAGCCATGCCTTTTTTAAGGATAAAAAGCGTGGCTGGTTAACCTTGATTAGTGCAAGTGTGGGGATGTTGTTGCCGCGTTCGACGCGCCTGCATATTTTTGCATAATAATTTCCAATTTAATTTAGATGAAAGATTATACCATGAGTGATGTTTTAATTTCGGTTGTAATGCCCGTTTATAATGTAGAAAAATATGTAGCAGAATCGATTCAATCGGTTTTGAATCAGAGCTATGAGAATTTTGAGCTGATTATTGTGGACGATGGTGGACAAGATAAAAGTATCGATATTTGCCGTGGATTTGATGATCCGCGTATCCAAATAATCTCACAAAAAAACAGAGGCCTTGCCGGCGCGCGTAATACAGGCATTAATGCCGCAAAAGGGTCCTATATCGCATTTCTGGATAGCGATGATCTCTGGCACAAAGACAAATTATCGTTGCATAAAATTCATCTGGATAGCAATAGGCGCATTGGCGTTAGTTACAGTGGCTCGCGCTTCATTGATGAAAATGGCCAAGCTTTAAAACAAGCGCAAACCCCAAAATTATTGAATATAACAGCGCAGCATATTTTTAAGCGTAATCCTATTGGCAATGGTTCAGCTCCAGTCATACGCCGTGACGCGCTTAATTTGATTGCTTTTAGACATCCTAAAGATAATGATCGCATATGTTATTTCGATGAGAGTTTTCGTCAATCAGAGGATATTGAGCTATGGGTTCGTATTGCGCTGACCAGTCCCTATATATTTGAGGGCATAGAGGGATTATTGACCCGTTACCGTATCATTAGTGGCGGATTATCTGCCAATATAGTGGCGCAATACCAAAGTTGGGATAGAATGCATAATAAGGCTAGAGAGCGTTTCCCTGAATTTATCAACGATCATGGCAGTGAAGCACGCGCTTATCAATTACGCTATTTATCACGCCGCGCTATACAATTGGGAGATGGTGCATTTGCGTTGCTTTTGATAAAAGAAGCGCTGCTCATTAGCAAAAACCCGCTTTATAAAGAACCTATCAAAACATTATCGACTGTAGCGGCTGCTTATATTTCAAGATATTTACCGACGTCTATTGTGTCATCTTTAATTGCAGGTTGGACGGGTAGAAAGTCAATTGCATGATATATTTGCCTAAAATAGTCCATTTGATTTCAGATCTATCATTAGGTGGTGTAACTAATAATTTAAAAATATTTGATCAAGATTTGCTAAAATCAAAATTTATATCTTCTATTGTGCCAATAAAAACACAATGGAAGATAGCCCCATTATATGATGCCGATATTATTATTACCCACTTTTCACCAAGTTGGGCAAATCTGCCCTTTCTATTCTCGCTGCGTCAACGCAATGCACGAGCAAAGATTATCCATGTCGAACATAGCTATTCCCCTGAATGGGAAAAATATAATGTGCCAGAGCCGCATCGTTTTCGGGCTATGCTTAAATTTAGTTATGCTCTTTTTGATAGAGTGGTTTGTGTATCTAGGACCCAATTTAAATGGATTGAAACAATAAGGGCTGCTGACTCTGAAAAGTTAAAGATTATAAATCCATGGTCAAATATTGAGTCATTATTGGCGCTCACTGCTCCAAAATTAGATGGTGATAGGCCTTTGGTGGTTGGTAGTTTTGGTCGATTAGTAAAAGAAAAAGGGTTTGAAGATTTAATCCGGTCTTTTTTAAATATGCCAAATAATGATGATATATTATTGTTGATTGGCGGATATGGACCAGATGAGAATTATCTTAAAAAAATTGCAAGTAATGATTCGCGGATAAAATTTTATGGCATTGTTGATCATCCAGCAGAATTTATGATTCATTGCGATATTATTGCAGTCCCTTCTTATTTTGAAACATATGGATTGGTAGCCAGCGAGGCCAAGGCCGCTGCTAGGCCTGTGCTAGTTAGCCCTGTTGGAGCTCTGGTAGAGCAAGTTGGCAATGCAGGCCTTGTGATTGATTTTACTCAATATACGTCAGCAGGGCAGTGTCTATCTTCATTGAAATCTTGGCCTTTACAGAGAATGTCAGACGAAGCACGGCAATCGTGTCATGATATGAACATTAATAAAATTTTAATATGGTCAGAGTTTTTGAATGAGGTTTTTAAGGGAGAGGCTGGTTTGTCACAAGTAGCTTAGAATATAATATATTTCGATAATTCACTCTCACTATATAGAAAACTGTAGCGCTATACCTTGCATATTTCTATCCAAGCTTGTGTTGGACATAGCTTAGACAAGCTTTTTTCATTCCTATACAATAATAGCAAAAACCTGCTACATCTTAGTCCGCATATAAGCATTGCTCTGGGGTTAGAACCCTATGTGCTGTTAATTTAGCATGTCAAAATTAGGCGATATTATGCAGCGGCTTTTTCATTGTTCTCGGGCATAAGCCCCTTACCAATCAGGATGAGTGCAGGCCAATAGAGATAGGCCAATATCTCCAAATTCTCACCAAAGCTATAGAGTATCAATAATGTCACCATTGATAGAGCAAGGCGTGAGGCGTGATATTTATGGGCATTATAGAGCAAGAATAGGAATGATGCAGCCAGCGGTATGGCAAGGGCGAAAAAACCGCTCAAACCCTTTACGAACAATAATCCATACCAACTATGATGGCTGCCTATGGGCATATATTCAACCAAATGTGGGCCGCGCTCTACAACGGCATGGCCGAACCAATAGGCCTCATTTTGCCAGCGCTCTACAGCGATACGGCCTAAGGCGGCACGGACGCGCGATGAATCGGCGCGTGCTCCTGAAAAGCTCTGGATAGCGCTATCGATCAAATTGATAATATCAATTGCAAACCAACCCAATAGCAATAATATTGGCATCGCCATAAACCATAAATAAGGCCTGTTGATACGCGATGCCGCAAAAGCAAATGGCCAAATAATGATAAGCGCCACCAATGCAAGGCGCGACTGCGATAAGAGCATGATGGCTAATGATGCGATCAAACCGATCATTTTCCACTTCACATCTTTTTCTTCGAGCGCGCATAAAAAATGCACTAAGGCTATCATCCCAGCAGCAGGGGACCATGGCGCAAAAAATTGCCATCTTGCCGTTCCTACTCCAGGTTCGATGGTGTATAATGTAGCGGCAAAATATTCATTGCCAGAACCGCCCAAAATTTTGAGCGGAGATACCCATAATGTTTGCGGTAACCCGATATAAGGGGCGATTAAAAATATAGGGAGAATGAAGAGGCTATATTTGCCCACACGGCATATGGCGCGGTGAATAAGGGCGCTACGTATTGGCAATACTGCGCCTGCTAAAATGAACATAGCCAATAAAGCCCAACCTTTGGCCCAACCTATAGAGGATTTAATCGTAGCACCTATGCCTAGTTCATAATCGATATGACCAATCCACAATATGACCAGCAGGGCAAACATGCCCAAAATCCATAACCATATTAGAAAACCAGGCGCATTTATGCGTTTTTCCTCGGACAAACCAGGCGCTATAAAATAGTTGGATATAACGATGGCGGTTAGTGCGACCCCAAGAACGGGGCCAGCAATATATAATCCGCCAACTAACCATAAGCCCCATGTGCTTATTATGGCATATAAGATTATTTTTTCTTGAATATTTTGCGGATGATCCGTTGACGTAACCATAATAATGTCAATCCAATGATAAGGAATATTGTTGATGCAATGGCGCCAGCAATGGCAAGTATTGTCGATGGGCTAGACGGGCCATTGGGCAGAGAAGGAGCTTCTAAAACTTGGACCAAGGGATAAGACGCAAAGGGGTCTTGCTTGTTGGTATCCAGACGTGCCAATGCTGATGAAAATACGGCCTCGGCCACACGGTGATCGCGAATAAGATCGGCAAGCTGTGATGCGCTAGTGACCAGCTCGCTGCGATTGGCCGATAATTTGCGAATATCACTACGAATTTCAGACAGGCTAGCATTAATACCTGCTCGCTGTGATTCCACCAGTGCCATGCTTTGCATTAGATTAGAGCGTCCTTCGGAGATTGATATATCGACGTTGTTGAGGATGGATTTATTGCCTAGACCCGTGAGTTCGCGCCCGCGTTTAAGCAGAGCATTGCGAAAGCTATCACGTTCATCTCTGCTCACGATAAGGGCGCTATGATTATCACCAAGGGTAGCCGATTTCTCTTCTGCTATGACAGAGGCTTTGGCATATTTATCAGCAAGTCCCTGAAATAGAGGGTCAGATCGTAATTTAAATGCATTATTCGCACCATGAACACTAGTTCCTAATATAGCCGAGAATTTGCGTGTTTCGGCTGTTTTACTGAGAAGCTTGGTGCGTTCATCGCGTTCTTTTTCCTGTAAAGCATCCAAATTTGCAATGCGGCTGTTAAATTGGTCTAATGATACCAATCCATTTTTGGCTTGAAAGGCGAGTAATTTCTTTTGGGTAGATTGCACCTTTTTTTCTAATTCTACTAAATATTTGGAATCGACTATCTCGCGCTGCGCTGCTTCATCTTTACGCAAAGATTGAAGCTGCAATAAAAATTGCTCTTTCAGGGCCAATGCACGCTTTTCGGCTTGCTCTGCGCTGCCACCAGATATTTTGACTATAATCAAATTGGTTTGATCGATAAGCTCAATTTTGGGTGCAGGAAACTCATCAGCATCTTCGCCAATACTAATGGCAGCGCTTCTTAGCGTACGATTGGTGCTGAGCAGCCTTTTATAATTTTCCGTTGGGCTTAATGTAGCGCTCGCAAAAGCCGATGATGATGTGGATTGGGCTTGGCCAATACTCTCAACATTGAGCGAGCTGCCCGATCCACTTCCTGGTAATATCAATGAAAATTCGCTTTGATATTTTGCTGGCGTAAAAATCAAATAGGCTGTGGTTAGCGACCATATCGTTATTAATATGATGAGTGAAGTGATGAGATATCGCCGCTCGCGCCAATGCAAATTTCTCCAAGATAATTTGCGCTGTTTGATAATATCTTTAATGAATAGAACAGCATGATCATAATCTAATTTTTCTATTATCGACATGATTTAGTCCAAATTATTAAAGAGAATGAGAGGGGTGATAGTCTCGCTAACGACGCTGACAACATCGCGCAAATCCATCGCTAAACTGTCGTAACAGGCAATGCTGTCACCTGGCATAAGATAGGGATCCTCATTGTCTCTGTTAGAACGTCTGATCAATTTCTCTACCGCCCGAGCAACAACGATTGATTGCCCTGTGATAGGGTTGCGAGAGAATAGCACAACTTTCCTACCTGCGCTCATCGATGATCCACCGACACAATTTGCCGTTGTCATGGCTTGTGATAATCTTGTGCCATAGGGTAACTTTGTTGTGTCCACATTGATTGCAGCTGATGCATTATTATTTGCTGGGCGTGATAAATTGGATAGATATACACGGATACCAGGTTGGGTGATGGTGGAAGGGCGAACCAATGCTTCTTGCAAGCAACCTACAGATGGAACGATTATTCTATCGCCTGAACGCATTGGGATTTCTCTAATGGCTTGACCAGTTATCGCGCCGCGCATATCAAATTGTGTCCATTGCTGTCCGCGTATTAAAAATATTGTTTGAACATGCGCATCAGGACGTACGCCTCCTGCTGCCCGTAGAGCTGTGGATAGAGTACGCCCAGGATTGGCATCGCCAAATTCAACATTGCTAAAATTGACATTGCGTGCTTCCGGGGTTTTATCGCCTAACCGGACTTGACCTTGGGCAAAAACCGCGCCCTTAACGGCTATATTAATGCCATTTAATTCGGTGATCGTAAGCGCAACACCAGAATCTTTTCGGCGAATAAGTCCCTGTGAATAGAGCGTATCGGATACAATGGTTTCCGCCTCAATTGCAGTTTTACCAGATAGGGATATGACATTGGATGATAATATGATCTCACCATTATCGGCTATTATATAAGCGCCGCTTAATTGGTCTTTATCACCAGCAACATTTATTTTTATAATGTCGCCAGCATTTAATGTATCTGCACTAGATGATAACATTTCTGGTTTTACAAATTGCAAACCTTCAATTTCATTGGGCGTTTGCGCTACATGGCACTGAATAAATTCTTTTTTATCATCAGCAGGTTGTTGCCATTGGTAATAGCTACCTTCTTCATTTTTAGGGGTTTTCATTGTAGCACAGCCCGATAGCAATGATGATATAGTGAGCGCGATGATATATTTTTTCATTATATTATTTCCTACTATGAGAAACTCTCTCATCTAATGTGGCGCAGTAGCCGTTTGCATTTTCGGAATTTTAAATAGCAATGGCCGTGCCAATTGCATTTTTGGTTCAAAATGGTTGATTATGATGATTTATATCAAATTTCTTTTGAATTCTTTGCAATTTGCAAACCTTTTGGGTGCATATTGCAATCAAGGTTTTTGTAATATGCAATAGGCTTTGTCCCAATATACGGGGTATCACGCTATATTTATAGCATTTTAATATTGGCATGAGCATTGCTGTACCATTTTGCATAAGATTAAATTAAAAGGACATGGTATGAAAGGTATAATATTTACAGAACTTGTGCGCTTTATGGAGCAAGTGAAATCAGCGAAATTTGTTGATGATGTTATAACAGCGGCGCAATTACCCAATGATGGCGCTTTTACTTCTGTGGGGAATTATCCATCAGAATATGCTCTGTCTATGGTTAGCGAAGCATCCAAATCATCTGGAATTGATGGAACAGAATTATGCCGTCTGTTTGGACATTATCTCTACAATAGATTTTTAACCCTCTATCCTGATATTATCGCGGCTTATACCAATGCTGAAGATTTACTAGCTCATGTTGGCAGCCATATTCACGGTGAAGTGCGCATATTATATCCTGATGCTCGCCCACCGCGTATGGAGAGCCAAAATAGCGAAGAAGGCTTTATATTAACCTATCAATCACATCGTCCAATGGCTGCTATTGCTTGTGGATTGGTTCAGGGATGTATGAAACATTTTGAGGATGAACGTGAATTGCAATGGAGTTTTTCTGATGGTGGAAAAAGAGCGAGCTTTACCATAAAGGATAATGTAGATGCCTAAATCAACCATATTGATAATCGAGGATATAGCATCGCTCTCTCTGGCTTATGCAGGCGATTTAGAGAGTGCTGGTTTTCAATCTGTCATTGTTGATAGCTTGGCTAGTGCCAATGAACAGATAAACAACAATAGCAATGGTTTTGATGCAATATTGCTTGATTTGCAATTGCCTGATGGCAATGGATTAGACTGGCTAAGAGAGAATGAAGCATTTGTAGCCAACAATGCCGTTATAGTAGCAACGGCAGATGGTTCGATTAATCGCGCAATTGATGCTATGCGTCTTGGCGCTTATGATTTTATGGTAAAACCATTGGCGCCTGCACGTTTGGTCGCAGCGGTAGAGAGCGCATGTCAAAATAATATTAAAACCGATATTGCTGCGCCAGTTATCGAGCATCCTGTGCGTAAAAATGGGTTTGCAGGCTTTGTGGGTAAAAGCCCTGCGATGCAAAATATCTATAAACAAATAGAGAATATCAGCCGTTCAAAAGCGACCATATTCATCACAGGTGAGAGCGGTACAGGCAAAGAAGTTTGCGCTGATGCAATCCATAGCAGCGGGGCGCGTGCGCAAAAGCCCTTTATCGCAATAAATTGCGGTGCGATACCCGAGGATCTAATGGAATCAGAGCTTTTTGGTCATTTAAAAGGGTCATTCACGGGTGCAATTTCTGATCGTGTTGGGGCCGTGCAAGCTGCACATGGCGGCACATTATTTTTGGATGAAATTTGTGAAATGGAGCTAAAACTCCAGGTAAAATTATTGCGCTTCATTCAAACGGGAACGGTTCAACGTGTTGGCGCAACTAAAACAGAAAATGTGGATGTTCGTATCATTTGTGCAACCAATCGTGATCCGCAAGCCGAAGTAAGAGCAGGGCGTTTTAGAGAGGATCTCTATTATCGTCTGGCCGTTGTTCCATTGGAATTACCGCCTTTGCGCGCACGTGGTGATGATATTATATTGTTAGCGAATGAATTTTTGACGCGCTATGCCGAAGAAGAAGGCAAGAGATTTTCAACCATGGAGCCATCATTGGTGCAGGCATTACAAATGCATCAGTGGCCGGGTAATGTGCGTGAATTGCAAAATTTGATGCGAAGAGCAGCGGTAATGTGTGATGGTCCAATATTGGGGACGCAAATATTACCCGAGTTTATTCCGCCCCAAGAGATAGAGCGTATTCAATCCGAACCCTTACAAATTAATCCAGCAAATTTAGAAGCAGCCGCTATGCAGGCCATTGAGTCTGCTAATCAAATGGCGGCGCTGACCAATATGGATTGGATGGATGGCCGTACTCTGGATCAGATTGAACAAATGGTTGTGGAACAAGCGATAGCCAAATGCGGTGGTAGCATTACAAAAGCCGCAAAGATTTTGGACGTTAGCCCCTCGACCCTCTATCGCAAGCGAGAAAAATGGATGGCGAATGAAGGGGCTACGAATGATGAGGTTGATATTACCCACCTATCCAAATTAAGACTATAATATTTTGCTTCACTTCTCTGCAATAATAGCAATTTGGGCGCTTGCTAGATTTTCTTGACCCAATATGTAATCACCATCCTCCCAAGCTTCATGCACATTGCCAAGGTCAACCATTTTACGGCCATAGTTAAAGATATAAATTAACCCATCTTTGCGGCGCAATCGCAATCCTTCGGGTAAAATTATTGGCTTAATATTGGTGAGTTTAAGTAAGTCTATGAAAATATTATGTAATAATGCTTCATAAGGCCATGCTGTGCAATAATAGATATTGTCTTGATGGCACAATATAGCGTTGCCCTCATGGCACTGTTCCACGATTTCGGCGCTACCGCTAATATGTTCTAACCAATGGTCGATCCGAAAATCATCCCCCTGACGCGAAGTGCCAAAATAATGCAACCCTTCACGCAAGCTCTCTATGTGGGTCACTTTGATATCGATTAATTGCTGCAATGGTCCTGGGGCTAAATTTTTTGGAATGGAAAAGTCTTTGGTTTTGCTGCCGCTCCTTGGCCCAAATAATATGGGTATATTGAGGGCTTTGATCTTAGTCATAAAACTATCTTTGATAATCGGCATAGAGGGGATGATGACCATTGCATATCCCTCTAAATCGGCATCCTCAGATATGATATCGACATTAAGCCCCAATCGGCGCAGTGCGCTGTAATGCTCAAACACCAGCCATAAATATTGAAAGCTCTTGCCATGTGGTTGGGTTTCAAACAACCATTGTGCTTCATAGGAAAAATGCAATGCGATGGTTTGTGATTTCAGTTTTTGCGCGTTTTGAATATCTCCCGCTTCATACAGTATAGCGATATCTTTTGCGGCTTGACGCGCCTCTATTGCGCCTTGCGCTTCTGCACCATCGCTGCGCAATAGACCAGCGTGCATTTGTTCCTGTGCAAAGGGCACTTGTCGCCATCGAAAGTATGAGCAAAATTCAGCATCATGCGCCATAGCCTCTATCGTCCATAGCCTTACCATGCCGTTGAGCGGTGCTGGGTTATGATGCGCCCAATTAACGGGACCAGGTTGTTGTTCCATCACGCCCCATTTATGTGAACAACCGCGATAGAGGTCATGATGAAAAGCTGCTATATCGGGATGGCCTTGGCGAGCATATTCATTTTTCTGTTCATCGCTAAAGGGGAACATTTCTAAAAAGCCTAGCGGGTAGCTATCCCATGTTGCAATATCTAAATCCGCACCGACTTTATGATGGTCAAAGTCAGTAAAGAAACCCATGAAATTATGTATGATGGTACGGCTGGAGGAATATTTTTTGATGATGTCGGTTTGAATTTTATGGAATGATACAACTTCGTCCGATGCAAATCTGCGATAATCCAACATGTGGGCAGGATTGGATTCTGTGACGGTTAGATTGGGTAAATCAATCGTATTGAAGCTTTGATATTCCATGCTCCAAAAGACATTGCCCCATGCAGTGTTTAAATTATCGATAGTGTCATATTTAATCGACAACCAGTCACGAAAACGCGACAATGCAGCGACAGAATAAGACAAGACCGTATCATGACAGCCATATTCATTATCGATTTGCCAGCTTATAATTGCATCATGCTTTCCATAGCGTTCGGCCATAGCTTGGGCGATGCGCGCGCATTCTTGGCGATATGGCATATGAGAGAAGCAATAATGACGGCGCGATCCAAATGTGCGCGGATGCCCTTTTTCATCAATTGCGATCATATCAGGCATGCCGTCAACGAGCCATTTTGGCGGGGTTGCAGTGGGCGTGCCTAATATGATTTTAAGCCCTGCTTTGGCAAGGCTTTCGATAGCATGATCAAGCCAATCCCAGTCATATTGTCCTTGCTGAGGTTCCATGCGGCTCCAAGCAAATTCGCCAATACGTACTAGCTCTAGGCCCATTTCACGCATGTGCGCAGCATCATTATCCCAATTAGTTTCAGGCCAATGTTCGGGATAATAACAACATCCTAATTTCATAGAGTATAATACTTTCTATAATTTAGGATGGTGATATATCGCTGTTGCTAAATGTCAAATGATACACCTTGTGCAAGCGGCAAATCAGAGGAGTAATTGATGGTATTAGTGGCACGGCGCATATAGGCTTTCCAGGCATCGCTGCCGGATTCGCGGCCACCGCCTGTTTCTTTTTCGCCGCCAAAAGCGCCGCCAATTTCTGCACCCGATGTGCCGATGTTGACATTGGCAATACCGCAATCACTGCCCATAGCGCTCAGGAATGTCTCGGCTTCGCGCAGGTTGAGCGTGAATATAGCTGATGATAATCCAGCACCCACGGAATTTTGCATGGTGATGGCATCGTTCAATTCCTTATAGCGCATAATGTACAAAATCGGTGCAAATGTTTCTTGTAAAACAATGCCTTCATGTTCGCTAATTTCTGCAACGGCAGGGCGCACATAATAAGCATTTTCATCGCCTGTATCATGGCGTTCTCCGCCTTGGATATTGGCACCTTGTTCGCGCGCTTTGCTCAAGGATGCTTGCATATTATCAAAAGCATCTTTGTCGATAAGCGGACCAACCAAATTGTCACCATCTAGCGGATTGCCGACGCTAATGGATTTATAAGCACTCTTAATACGCGGAACGATTTGATCGTAAACATCATCATGGACGAATAATCGCCTTGTCGATGTACAGCGTTGTCCCGCCGTTCCCATTGCCCCAAAAGCAGCAGCATTGGTTGCCATTTCCAAATCAGCGGATGGCGCGATTATCATGGCATTATTGCCGCCCAGTTCAAGAATGCTCTTGCCGAAGCGAGCCGCGATCTTAGGACCTACTATGCGGCCCATGTGGGTTGAACCTGTGGCGGAGATAAGCGCGACATTATGATTTTCAACCATAGCATTGCCAACATCGCCCGCACCGATAATAAGCTGCGCAAGATTATCGGGTGCATCACCAAATTTGTCCAAAGCGCGCTTTAATATCGCTTGGCAAGCCATGGCCGTTAGCGGTGTTTTCTCGGATGGCTTCCAAAGAATGCTATTGCCCGTTACCAGCGCCAAAGCGCTATTCCACGACCAAACTGCGACAGGGAAGTTGAAGGCTGAAATAATACCAACAACGCCCAAAGGGTGCCAATTTTCCATCATACGGTGGCCAGGGCGTTCTGACACAATGGTCAGGCCATATAATTGGCGCGATAGACCAACTGCGAAATCGCAAATATCGATCATTTCTTGCACTTCGCCCAAACCCTCAGATGGGATTTTGCCTGCTTCTATGCTAACCAAACGGCCTAGTGCGTCTTTGTGGGTACGCAATTCTTCACCCAATAAGCGCAGTAATTCGCCGCGCCTTGGTGCCGTAAAGCTGCGCCATTGCTCAAAGGCTGTATGGGACTTTTGCACTATAGCCTCGACTTCATCTGCCTTTGTCATTGTGACATGGGCTATCACCTCACCATTAAGCGGAGATGTAACGGCTAGATCGCCATTTTGTAGATCGTGATCCGCGGCAATGGCTTTGAAAATATCGGCAACTTCATTGGTATAATTCATAATCTGTCCTTATTTCATGCTTCGCTTGCGTATAATGCGCCTGTTGGTGTGGCGATAAAATCATCAAAACTGATGTCTTCTTGTTTTAAAAACCCGGTGTTGGGAAGTTTGCCATCGCGCACCATTTCGATGACAGCGACAACCGATGCAGCGGTTGTCCACGCTATAGCGGTGCGCATTTCGCCTGCTATCATTTTGGGGCGATAACCGCGCACAAATTCTTCGCGGGCGGCGCGCCCATTTTGCTCACCTTCACAGCTTATATGAACATAGACAATATCGTCTTTTACGGGTGGTTTGGCATGAACCAATATTTCGCCTGCTTCTTCGCGGCGCTGACGCATTAATAGCTCGTGGAAAAAGAAATTCATCAATTTCATATGCCCCGGATAGCGCATGGTCTTATAATCCAAATTGGCAACTTTGCCATGGAAAGTCTCGCACATTGTCCCAAGGCCACCCGAAGTGGTAAAGGCCTCTAATTCCATCCCATCGATATAGATGGTTTCGTGCCATTCCATCGAGGAAAGCGTTTTGCGCTCGCCACCTTCAATCACTTCGCAATCGTTAAGATATTCATTGACCACGCCCGCAGGCGACCAATTAAAAGCATAGCCCATGAGGCCCGTTGGGTTTTGAGGAAGCGCTCCTACACGCATACGGCAATTGCGGGCTGTGTCAAATTTACCGATCAAGTCACTGCCAACTATGCCGACAAAACCGGGCGCTAATCCACATTGCGGCGCCATTAACCCTCTAGAGCGCTTGGATAGTTCGATGATAGACTGGGTGGTGGGCACATCTTCGGTGAGATCAAAATAATGAATGCCTACATCGCAAGCTTGAGCAGCTAATTTGGCATTTAAATCATAAGGCAGACATGACAAGACTGCATCGATTTCATTAAATAAGGATGCAACCAAACCAGCATCGCTTAAATCTATCTGGCGGGTTTCGTATGCTTTATTATCTGTAATATGCAGATCCACACCAATAACGTCAAAACCTGAATCATGCAGCATGATAGCCGCTAACGATCCAACATTACCTAATCCCAAAATTGCAATTTTTTTCATATTTTACCCCTTTGATAGGGGTATTAATAAATTTATACATCTATAAATAGCATATAATTTAGCCTTATACATATATAAAAGTCATGATAAGGAAGTGCTATGAAAGATAAAAACAAAGATAAATTACATCTTCCTTCCCATGCTTTGCTTAGAAGCTTTGAATGCGCAGCGCGCCATCAAAGTTTTACAAAAGCTGCGGAAGAATTGCATATCTCGCAGAGTGCGATTAGCCGTCAAGTCTGTGATCTTGAGAATATGATCAATATTAAATTATTCAGGCGTGCAGGTCGCAAAGTTGTGCTAACCAACGCAGGTTATGATTTAGCGCAAGAAATTCGTTTAGATTTGCAGCAGATAGAACATACACTCTTGCGCGCTATAACCGCAGGAAATAAACGATCGGCGATACGTTTAGCTACTTTGCCCACCTTTGGTGAACGTTGGCTAATCCCCAAATTATCTGATTTTGAGCAGGCATATCCTGATATAGAGGTTAGTTTGGCAACACGCTTTAAACCCTTTGATATGGAGAAAGAACGGTTTGATCTCGCCATTCATTATGGTGCATTGGATTGGCCAGACACTATTATGACAAAATTATGCGATGAAAATATTATTGCCGTTGCATCGCCCGAATTTATCAAACGCCATGCTATCAAGAGCGTTGAGGATATCAGCGAATCGCCATTATTGCATATGGAATCCTTGATGAATGCTTGGCCATCTTGGTTAGAAGGAAAAGTATCAGAGCCGCAAAATAGCTATGCAGGTAAGATATTTGATCAATACTCTATGGTAATATCGGCAGCTCTATCATCATTAGGCAGCGCGCTTATACCCGAATATCTAATCGAAGATGAGCTACGTGATGGTAAATTAATCCTCTTACATGAGGCTATATTCTCTTCTTCTAACAGCTATTTTCTCGTCAAACCAACGGGTTCAACAAACCAACATGTCGCCCTATTTGAACGCTGGATACAATCGATGGTGCGGGATTAAATTATCGGTTTAATCTTCCTTTAATTAGGCCATCAACCAGAGATGGATCGGCCAATGTGGATGTATCACCCAAGGATCCATAATCATTCTCGGCAATTTTGCGTAATATCCTACGCATAATTTTGCCAGAGCGTGTTTTGGGTAGGGCAGGGGTGAAATGCAGATGATCGGGGGTTGCTATCGGGCCAATTTCTGTACGAACATGGCTGCGCAGCGTTGCAGTCAGTTCATCATCATTCTCAACTCCTGCGTTCAATGTTACATAACAATAAATACCTTGACCCTTTATGTCATGCGGATAGCCCACCACGGCGGCTTCGGCGACCAAGGGATGCGATACCAATGCGCTCTCCACCTCAGCAGTGCCCATGCGGTGGCCCGATACATTGATCACATCATCAATGCGCCCCGTTATCCAATAATAATCATCTTCATCGCGGCGGCATCCATCGCCCGTGAAATATTTGCCTTTATAGGTTGAAAAATAAGTCTGCACAAAGCGTTCATGATCGCCATAAACGGTGCGCGCTTGACCGGGCCAACTCGCGATGATGCAGAGATTACCATCGGTTGCGCCTTCCAACATATTGCCATCATTATCGACCAACTGTGGATTTACACCAAAAAATGGCTTGCCCGCGCTGCCAGGTTTCATGTCATGGGCACTTGGTATAGTGGTTATCATAATACCGCCCGTTTCGGTCTGCCACCATGTATCAACAATGGGTGATTGCGCATCGCCAACTACATCATAATACCAGCGCCAAGCCTCTGGGTTGATAGGTTCACCCACCGTACCCAGCAAACGGATAGAACTGCGGTCATGGGCTTTTACGGGTTCATCGCCTTCACGCATCAGGGCGCGGATGGCCGTGGGTGCTGTATAAAAAATATTGACCTTATGTTTGGCAACCACTTCCCAGAAACGGCCATGGTCGGGATAATTGGGTACGCCCTCAAACATGATTTCTGTAGCACCATTGAGCAGCGGCCCATAGACAATATAGCTATGTCCCGTTACCCAACCAATATCGGCGCTACACCAAAATATCTCGCCTGCTTGATAGTCAAATACATAATGAAAAGTGGTCGCAGCCCAAACTGCATAACCGCCTGTTGTGTGCAAAACGCCCTTAGGTTTGCCAGTGGAACCCGATGTATAAAGAATGAAAAGTGGGTCTTCTGCATTCATTGGTTCGCATGGACAAACATCGGAAACTGTTTTTGCTAGCGCGTGATAATCATGATCGCGGTCTTTTTGCATATCTATGTCATTGCCAGCATGTTTCACCACCAATACGCCGCTCACATCGCAGCCTTCTTTGTCGAGCGCAGCATCAACATTGGCTTTGAGGGGCACAGCTTTTCCGCCGCGAAAACCACCATCGGCGGTAACCACAAATTTGCTGTCACAATCGATGATGCGCCCTGATAAGGCCTCGGGCGAGAAGCCACCAAAAACAACGCTGTGAACGGCACCAATGCGCGCACAAGCAAGCATGGATATCGCGCCCTCCACAATCATTGGCATATAAATGGTGACGCGATCCTCTTTTTTGACGCCCATTTCTCTCAGGCAATTCGCCATATTAATGACTTCGGATTGAAGCTGCGCATATGTAAGGGTGCGGCCCTTTGCTTCTGGGCTATCGGGTTCCCAGATGATTGCCGTTATATCGCCTTTGCCCGCCTCGATATGCCGATCAATTGCATTATGACATATGTTGAGGATGCCATCTTCATACCATTTGATGGAAACAGGATCATAGCTGCAATTAGAGATAATGGTTGGTGTTTTCTCCCAATCTATACGCGTAGATTGTTCGCGCCAAAAATCATTGGGATCATTGATACTTTGCTGATATAATTTGCTATAGTCTTCGGCGTTGCAATGGCTTGTTCCTGCGGAGCTTGGACGCTTAATCATATCATTCATAATCATTATCTCATTTTGCTATGATTTTGACATTGCCTCTTTTGACCATATTGTGTCTTTGGTTTCAATATATTTGTCGGAAGAGTAATATTAATGTTGATCTCATAGCCACTAGACAAAGGCGTTCGAATCCTCTATAGTTACAAATGAAACTAATATTATAATTGTTAATACAAGGAAGCTTCTATGGCCGATTTATATGATAATCCAGCGGGATTAGACGGGTTTGAGTTTATTGAATTTTGCGCCCCAGAAAAAGGCGTATTAGAACCTGTATTAACAATGGCAGGATTTACTCATATCGCCAATCATCGTAGCAAAGATGTTCGTTTATGGCGCCAAGGTGAAATTAACCTTATCATCAATTATGAGCCGAAATCTGCCGCATGGTTTTTTGCCCGTGAACATGGTCCATCGGCTTGCGGTATGGCATTTCGCGTAAAAGACGCGCGTAAAGCTTATGAGCATTTGCTTAACAATGGTGCGGAACCTGTGCATGTTGAAACAGGGCCGATGGAACTGCATATACCCGCGATCCGCGGTATTGGCGGTGCGATATTATATTTGGTGGACCGCTATGGCGATAATCTATCAATTTATGATATCGATTTTGAATATTTAGAGGGCGTGGACCGTAATCCAATTGGTGCTGGTTTCCAAATCATCGATCATTTGACTCATAATGTCTATGGTGGCCGTATGACCTATTGGGCTGATTATTATGAGAGCTTGTTTAATTTCCGCGAAATTCGTTTTTTTGACATTAAAGGCGAATATACGGGGCTAACATCAAAAGCTCTGACCGCTCCCGATGGGAAGATAAAAATACCGCTCAATGAAGAAGGC
>CALDZL010000017.1 GCA_937944295.1 uncultured Sphingorhabdus sp. | reverse complement strand
CAACTTGCCCCCGATAATGAAGCAGGTTCATTAAAAGCAAGAGATGCTGATAAATTAGACCCCTTTAAATATATTAATACTTCGGCTAGCGGCCTGCAAAAAATGAAAGCGCGGCAAATCCGCATCAATGAATTGGGCCATATAGTTGACCCAGGACCACGCGATTAACCATATATTATCCATAAATTGCTATCTTTATAATTAAGGATGGTGACTTATGGACCGTATTGTTGACGTTTCAACAGACAAAGTGCATCTATCTGTGCATCGCGGTTTATTAATTTTATCGCGCGATCATAGTGAAATGGGACGGGTGGCATTAGACGATATCGCCGCTATCATTGTCCATGCCCATGGCGTTACTTGGACCACCAATTTGGTTGTAAAATTGGCAGAGCGCGGTGCGATGATGGTGTTATGCGCCGCCAATCATGCCCCTGTTGCTATGACTATCCCCATCGATGGCAATCATGAACAAAATGCACGTTTTAGATCGCAATGGGATGCCCCTCGCCCTATGATGAAGCGAGCCTGGAAAGCCATTGTTATTACCAAAATAAAGATGCAGGCCAGTTTACTTGCCGCCCATAATCATCCCGAGGCAGAGGCTCTGAACTTTATGGCAGGACGGGTAAAATCAGGCGATCCCGACAATATGGAGGCACAGGCTGCCCGCCGCTATTGGCCTGCTCTCATGGGCAAAGACTTTCGGCGCGATCGTGATGCTCATGGCGCTAATGCCATGCTAAATTATGGTTATACAATCATGCGCTCTTTAATTGCACGCAATATTGTCGCATCGGGCTTGCACCCAACCATCGGCTTGCATCATGCCAATCGACTCAATGCTTTTGCACTGGCGGATGATTTGGTTGAACCCTTTCGTCCCTTGGTCGACGCACTTGTATATCAAATGATAAAAGAAGGATTAGAAGATGTAGATGCAATCGCCAAACAGCGGCTTGCCGCGCTTATTTCTGCTGATCTCTCTTTACAGGGTATGACATCACCAATGACCATTGCAGCACAAAGATTATGCCAAAGTTTGGCAAAAAGCTTCGAAAATAACAATCTGTCGCTTGCCTTATTTGAACCACCAACAGCATTACAATGGACGGCAATAGCGCGCTATATGCCCGATGGGGAGACCAGATGAATGATTGCGCAAAATTCAGCACACCAAAGACAATATCGCATTCGCAAACTGGCCATTATAGCGGGTATCAAATAATGTGGATTTTGGTCATGTTTGATATTCCCGTTGGTACCCGCGAAGAAGCCAAAGCGGCTACAAAGTTTCGCGAATTTCTGTTAGATGAAGGGTATGAGATGGCGCAGTTTTCTATCTATGCTCGATTCTGTTCAGGCAAAGAACAATTTGAGACCTATACACGGCATATCGAATCAAATTTACCCGATAAAGGCGATATTCATATTTTAGGGTTTACCGACAAACAATATGCAAATATTATACGATTCTCTGGACAGACTCGCAAAAGACAACGGAAAAATCCAGGTCAACTTGCCTTATTTTAAGAGTGATTCGATGCATTTCATGCTATGTGGATATGACGATAATATATTATATATCAATATATTAACATCATATCCACTATAGCAGATTAGAAATCACGGTCCAGCTGCAACAATTGCTTGCGCACCCACGCAATACGCTCGACTATAGCAGATTAGAAATCACGGTCCAGCTGCAACATCAAGGTTCCGAACAATTCAGTTATCAAGACTATAGCAGATTAGAAATCACGGTCCAGCTGCAACACCACTGTTGATCTATCAACAATTCTAAGCACTATAGCAGATTAGAAATCACGGTCCAGCTGCAACATGAATGAATTTGTAACAATGATTATGCAAACTATAGCAGATTAGAAATCACGGTCCAGCTGCAACTTGGGCGGCTTTGGTGTAACGCTATATTGAACTATAGCAGATTAGAAATCACGGTCCAGCTGCAACTATGGTGTGTGTGGTGTAGCCCTAGTGTGCACTATAGCAGATTAGAAATCACGGTCCAGCTGCAACAGAGATGTATATTGATAAATCTCTAAACAGACTATAGCAGATTAGAAATCACGGTCCAGCTGCAACACGGTGGTGCAGTCAATGACGGTAAGCGAGACTATAGCAGATTAGAAATCACGGTCCAGCTGCAACTCATATTGGAGAGAAGTCCCACACCTAAATACTATAGCAGATTAGAAATCACGGTCCAGCTGCAACGTTGTCGGCATCATAGCGATGGCCACCTGGACTATAGCAGATTAGAAATCACGGTCCAGCTGCAACCATGTTGCTCTCCCTTTGAAGATGTCGAGTACTATAGCAGATTAGAAATCACGGTCCAGCTGCAACACCGCTCTGAAGGTAATTGAAGGCAATCCAACTATAGCAGATTAGAAATCACGGTCCAGCTGCAACTATGAGCTAATAGATGTATGTGTATGTGTAACTATAGCAGATTAGAAATCACGGTCCAGCTGCAACGAAACAAGCCCTTCAGAAGAAATCTTGCAAACTATAGCAGATTAGAAATCACGGTCCAGCTGCAACCTTATTATCTAAAGATAATAAGACCCCCGCACTATAGCAGATTAGAAATCACGGTCCAGCTGCAACTACCGTTTTAGAATATTCCAATAGACCAGCACTATAGCAGATTAGAAATCACGGTCCAGCTGCAACCGCAATCGTGACGCCTTACAAGCG
>CALDZL010000016.1 GCA_937944295.1 uncultured Sphingorhabdus sp. | reverse complement strand
AGCGTGCGGAGCTGTGTTTTGCCGCCTTTTTCAAAACTTGCTGTTAAATCGCCGCGCATCAGGCCAAGCCAATTGCGGTAGGCGATGATTTTGTCTTCGGCATCAACAGCAGCAACGCTGTCTTCCATATCAATGATAGTAGTAATGGCGGCCTCTATAACCACGTCGGCAATATGAGCTTTATCTGTTTTACCAATAGGGTTATTAGGATCAATGATAATCTCAATATGCAGACCATTATGTTTGAACAGTAAATTATCGCCCGCAGTCCCTATGAAGCATTCAGGGTTTTGTAAAGCTGGTGTACCGCCTTCATAATCTGTCCATGATCCATTTGTCAGCGGTAATATCATATCCAAATATCTGCGTGCTTCGGCAATCACGGCCTCTCCGCGCGCTTGATCATATCCGCCCGTTTTAGCGGGAGGAATATTCAGCGCATCGGTGCCATAGAGCGCATCATAGAGGCTGCCCCAACGTGCATTAGCAGCATTGATAACAAAGCGATCATTGAGTGAAGGCACAACCAATTGCGGCCCTGCTGTGGCGGCTATCTCGCCATCTACATTTTGCGTGGTGATTGAAAAAGGAGCAGGCTCAGGGACCAAATAGCCAATATCACTTAGAAATTTTATATAGGATGATGGTTCGATATTAGTGCTGTTTGCTCTATGCCAATCATCAATTTGGGATTGTAGCACCTCGCGTTTTTCCAGCAGTGCAATATTATGCGGTAAAAAGCGTGCGATAATTTCGGAAAACCCTGTCCAAAAATTATCTGTATCGATCCCAGTATCGGGAATTACTTCATTTTCGATGAATGCGCACAAATCGGCGGAAACAGAAAGGGCGGCTCTTTTGATATATTGGGTCATTATCGCTCCTATGGTTTTCTGGGGAGGAGCTTATTATTACGTCTTATTAAAGTATAAATTTCAAAACAAAAGCGAAAAATTTGAATATTTTATGAAATTCTGGCTGCTGATAATATTTTCCCAGTCCCCATATTTTGCACCAAAATTACGCTTTTCCAGCGGTTGTTTTTGGCTTTTGGTAGAGCGATATTTTTGGCGTTTCCTGTCCAATATCCCATGTCGTGTAACTCTCTAACGATATTTTTGTGCGGCAAGGTGCGGCCGCCATTTTCACCCGTTTTAATCGCAACATTTTGTGTGCGTGGGTCATAGCGTATAAGCCAAATTTTGGTATTAAATTGTTTATTATTGGTTTTGCTAATCGATGCAAATGTCCCTTTGCCTTTAATAGAGGGGCCGCCATAGATCTTGCGGCTATTTTTGACGGCTTGTTTTAATTCGCCAGGGCGATTGCCGACGATGGCGCGCGTTCCATTTATAACAACTTGGGGTGTATAAACATTACGCTCGCGCAATGTGCGCGCATAAGCGACTTGACGATCGGTATATTTTTCATCGCCAAAAATATCCTTCCACCCTAGTCTGTCCCAATAGGTAACAGAGAAATTTAAGGCTATTACATTTGGGTCGGAAGTAATGGTATTGAGCGCTAAATTGGCTGGAGGGCAAGAAGAACATCCTTGGCTTTGATATAATTCAACAACAATTGGACTTTGTTGTAATGTATTTTTCTTGCCCGCCGCTTGCAGGGAAACAGCAATAGGAGAAGTTTGCGAATTACTGTGTGTTTGAATGCTGGATGCTGTCGTATCTGACGCGGCAATTGACTTTGATACGTCCGCATTATTGCTTAATTGTACCCCCCCAACTGATAAAAGTGGAAGAAGTCCAGTGAACAACATTGCAAATTTTAGTGGTGTTTGCTTAAATAGCATGTTAGTAAATTCCTAGTGATAATTCATTAAATTTATCATAGTGAACGAGAAGAGAGGGGGGGCCAAACTTCTCGTTCCTATTTTATTTCGTATTGGCTTCAATTAACGTTACAAACTATGAAAATATTCATTGGCTATTATGTTTATTGCGGATATTTTTTATTCATATAATCCCAATCTCTCTCTATGATTAGGGATAATATTTCCATATTAATATCCGACAACCTTTTGACGTAAAGACATGATTTTCCTAATTTATATCTACCCAATTGTTGCAGCAAATCATCTTGCTGCGAAAACCCGCTCATACAATATATGGTAATTGCATTTTTTCTTGCACTAAAACCAGTACGGCACATATCGCCTTCACGCCCGCTATCATATTTATATTGATAACTGCCATAACCCACTATTGTGTTCCCCCACATAATAGGGTCATTTTTTGTGATTTTCTGAAATAATTTATTTAATGTGATAGAATCATCGTGCTTTTGTTGATCCTCTATGCTGTAGAAATAGGACATAACATCATGATCTGTAGCGACAGTCTTATTTTGATTTTTTTTGCTCATAATAAAACTCCATTCTTATAATGATTTTCCATATTTTATAATCCATATCAACTTGCACCATCCATATGAGCCTGTTAGGCGGCGTTCAATAGCATTTTATTATGGACTAATCTTTATGACGGATAAAATTAAACGTGTCGTACTGGCCTATTCTGGTGGCTTGGATACAAGTGTTATTTTAAAATGGCTGCAAAAAGAATATGGCTGTGAAGTGGTCACTTTTACGGCTGATCTTGGGCAAGGAGAAGAATTGGAACCTGCTCGCAAAAAAGCGCAGTTGATGGGTGTTCCTGATAAGCATATTTATATTGATGATTT
>CALDZL010000015.1 GCA_937944295.1 uncultured Sphingorhabdus sp. | reverse complement strand
ACGTGCCGTTGATTCACGACCGAATTGATCTCTAACTGTATAGTCAAAGAATGCATCACCATAAAAATCCTGTGCGCTTATAAATTCTACTGAACCGTCAGCAAGAAGAGTTGCCGACCCGTTTTCAAAATTATCAACAGCAACGATTGTTAATCCATCTGTACCTTCAGAGGTATCATTACGAAGCAACCTGTCAGCATCAATACCATAAGCCGCATCTTCATCAGCAAAACGAATAATATCATCTTGCGCATTAAAACTGCCAAGCCTTATAAGGTTTTCTATCGTACCACGATCCCAAACCGTTCCATTGCCAAAGGCAACCTCTTCGATACCTGTTTCGCGGCTCAAGAAATGATCAGAAACACGAATGGTATCAAACAAAATGCCACCACTTTGTTCAAACTCAAGAAGAAGATCATCGCCTTCGCGTAGGACGCTAGTATCTGCAATACGGATTTCACTGGAAAGTACGATACGGTCGATATCTGAAAGATTACCTTGTTCCGTGATAACATCATTGCCATCACCGAAACCAAACTCATAACTATCAGAACCAGCACGTCCTGCTAATTGGTCATCACCCAAACCACCAAAGAACACTTCATTGGCAGTACTACCTGATAGCGTATCATCAAAAACAGATGCTGTAATTTTTTCGATGTTGACCAATTGATCACCATTTGCCTCGCCAGCAGACCCAAAGCCGCTAGCAAGATCAAGAACGATTGCTTCATCAGCTTCGCTATAATCGGCAATATCAAAGCCAGCACCGCCATCAATAAAGTCAGCGCCACGCCCACCCATGAAGACATTGTTATTTAAGTCACCAATGATTGTATCATCATGGAAACTACCAACAATCAGCTCAATAGATGAGAATGTGTCACCAAGAGCGTCACCGCCACCTGCAAAAGCATCAACCAGATTAATGGATACCCCTTCACTTGAAAGGGAATAATCAGCACGATCCAGGCCTTCGCCACCTTCGATAAAGTCAGCGCCACGACCGCCTATAAGCGTATCATTACCTGCACCACCTATGATTGTATCATCACCACGGCCACCAATAATGCGATTATCATTGGCATCCCCTTCAAGCATATCTGCAAATTCAGTACCGATAAGGTTTTCAATGCTGATCAGTACATCACCCTCGGCGTCACCACCAAATGCAGTTCCATTTGCAAGAGAGATATTAACTGCTGCTGGAGAAGCAACACCGCTAGACAGATCAGAATAATCTGCCGTATCTGAACCTTCACCACCAAAAAGTTGGTCGCTACCCAGACCGCTAAAAAACGTATCATTGCCTGCACCACCATCCAGAATATCATCGCCGTCACGGCCAATGAGAAGGTCACTTCCTTCACGACCAATTAGCGTATTACCATTAGCGTCACCAGCAAGCTCGTCACCAAACTGCGTTCCAGCAAGAGCTTCAATTGAAGTATAAAGATCACCTTGCGCATGGCCACCTTGACCAATACGAGCTTGAAGATCCACACGCACACCAACATTGGAACCCACAAAATCGACAGTATCAAACCCATCACCACCATCAAGATTATCGCCACCATCACCGCCAATAAGAACGTCATCGCCTTGACGGCCAAACAGATCATCGTTACCAGCAAGACCCTCAATGGTTTCGCCCAAGAATGTACCAATAATCAGATCACGAATATCAGTACCTGTAATAGTTTCCAGATGTGTATCAGAAACAAATGCAAGCACACTGCCATCATCAGCAACACCTTCAGGATCAGCAATCGTATATTCAAGTGCAGTTTGACCCGTAAAGCCACGATCATATTCAACAACGATAAACTCATCATTATAAATTGTTGCAATACCATCTGTAGTCGAAGCAACACCAATGAAATCCAAGATAGGATCACCAAATGCAAAATCGACATCTTCATCATTTGCAAGCAAGTCAGAGATACGTAAAACCAAAGGTGCGTCAAGACTTGTCTGGCCTGTATCAGCAACAGCAGTTGGAGAATCATTGACCGGAATAATATTTATAAAGATTATGGCCTGATCTTCACCATCAGCATTATCCGTTACTGTGTAACTGATACGGGTAGGAGAATTAGAATTTAACAAAGGCGTAAATACTAGATCACCATCCTCATTGATGCGAACAGATCCTGGAAATAGCCCTGTAGTTGCACCAATAATTTCTAATTCATCAAGATCGATATCCGTATCATTGGCTAAAATGAAAGAAGCAGGAATAATCGTTTCACGGTCTTCAAATATATCAATACTATCATTTACAGCTACAGGTGGTGCATCGCCAACAGGCTCAAAGAATAGTGTGACCAATGCATCATCAACTAACCCACCTTCATCTTGCACCACATAACGGAATGTTGCCTCACCAAAATAGTCTGCATCTGGCGTAAACAAAATTCTGCCATCCGCAAGTAATTCAACACTACCATTTTGAGCTTCTGTAACTGAAACAATATCAAGTTGGACACCGTCAATATCAAAATCGTTGTTTAGCAAATCAGTGACATTGATTGATAATGGAATATCTTCAACACCATCAAGGAATAAAACATT
>CALDZL010000014.1 GCA_937944295.1 uncultured Sphingorhabdus sp. | reverse complement strand
TGCATCCCGCCAAGAAAGGGCCGCATCTTACCCCTCAGCCTCGATAAAAGCCTCTACCGCCAGCGGCATAAAGTGGAAAATATGTTCTGGCGGCTTAAAGATTGGCGGCGTACACGTTATGATCGGTGCGCGCACACCTTCATGTCCGCCATCACTATTGCTGATATCTTCATCTTTTAGATCAATTAATGAGTCCTGAGCCTAGAGATATTTGTCTCTTAAATTTATTCATTAAAATATGATAAAATATTAATGGTTAAGGCCATAGAATATAGTTTTATTTTACTATATTAGATTATTTATATGACCCAATATATACGCTATTTTATCATTATAATATTGGCCTTAATTTTGAAATCTTGCCAAACTAATGACTGGCAAGCGAATAGCGGGCTTGATAAAACCGACAAAGCTTTATTTGCTTCTTGGCAAAGATTAGGCATCATATTTAACTGTTGCTCCAATATGATATGGAACAAACATTATCGTCCGCAAAATGAACCCATATTATTTGTGCGTATCGATGAAGGTAAATTCAGCCATGCCTATTTGATAAACCATCCAGCGCCCAATAGAATTAGCGGAGCAGTACGCATCAATAGTTCGGCCTTTTCGGACCTGCCGCCTATATACCAAATCACGCAATTATCGTTACAGCAACTAGAATTTATCGGTAATTTCGATTTTGAATTTCCCATAGGAGGCAGCGATGTTTTTGCGGTCACCTATCAAAGGCGTAGTAACAAGAATATACGTAGAGCGCTGGAAAATGAAACCACTTATCAAATACCAGGCGAAAGCAGCTTTGCTGATGTTGCATCGGATGATTGGATATTATTTCTAGCGCATGAAATATTCCATCGCCGCCAATTTAAGTTATGGACGCAATTTGAAAATGATCAAGACTTAGCAAGCTATAATTTTTCGCCTGAGAATATCGCCATGATATTATTAGAGCAAGAAATACTAATCAATGGATTGCGCCGTCAATCCAAGAAAGCTGCACAAGTGGCGCTAATAGAATATGCAGCCGTGCGTCAATATCGGCAATCGCGCTTTGGCTTGCAGGTTAAAACGCTCGATAGCGCCCAAGAAATTTATGAAGGGACCAGCCGTTATATAGAACATCGTTTTGGCGCGTTACTGGGTAATGCAGAGTTGAATATGAATAATTTTGCCGAAATCATTGAAAATGATCAAAAACAATTGGGTGAGAACAATATTCGCGAGCAATTAGGTTTTGGAAGATTCTATGCCAGCGGGGCTGGCGTGGCCGCTTTATTGGATCGTGCTGAAATTAATTGGAAAGATACAATAAAATTTGGCCAAGACTTTAATGCTATAATCCGCGATAATTTTGTTCTGCAAAATGAGAGAAATATCATTCGTTCAGTGCAAATCCGCTATGACTATAATGCCTTATTTAATCAAGCAGTTGAGCTATCAGTTCGGGCAAAGCAAAACCTTTAAATCTCAAAATTACCATAACACTTCCATATGATATGCAAACATGGCATAAGAGAAATTATGAAAAAATACCTTCTTTCTCTGGCTCTTTTGGTAACTCCTTTAACGCCATCTCCAATAACTGCCCAAGATCTATCGCACAGGCCTCACGAAGAAGAAAGTGGCCATTATGATGCATCGCGCGATGCGGACGCAGATGTCAATATGATGCTCACGAAAATTGCCAAAAATGGTAAAATGGGTATTATCATATTAGGCGCGAATTGGTGCCATGACAGCCGCGGTTTGGCCAAACATTTTGACAGCGAGCGATTCCAAGCCATGCTCAAACCCCGTTATGAAATTGTCTATGTTGATGTGGGAGTACCCCAGATAGGCAATGGCCGAAATTTGCATATTGCTAAACGCTTTAACCTCAAAAAATTAAAAGGTACACCAACGGTTGCTATCATCAATAGCAGCGGAAAATTGCTCAATAAAAAAGATGCGCCCAAATGGCGCAACGCTGATAGCCGCGATGAAGATGACATATTTAATCACTTCGCCAATTTTAGCGCAAATGTAAGACGATAATTTGCGCAATCAATCTTTATGGGCCGCCCTTGCAGTTGTAACGGGCCTCATGACATTCAGCATTATGGACGTGCTGATGAAGAGCTTAGCCATTGCTATGGGCACTTATAATGCTCTAATCTGGCGTACGTTGATTGCAGTTATTATTGCCATCATACTCTTTATTTTCAAGCCGTTTAAATGGCCCAATAAACAGGCGCTGCAGGTCCATATTATTCGCGGCGGTGTGACATCAATCATGGCCTTCACCTTTTTCTGGGGACTTGCTCGAACACCCATTGCTGAGGCCATTGCCATTAGCTTTATTGCCCCGCTCATAGCCCTTTATTTATCGGCTATATTGTTGGGTGAAACAATAGAACAAAAAGCGATATTTGCATCCATGCTTGGCCTTGGCGGTGTAGGCATAATCATAGCCGCTAAGATACAAGGCGAATTTAGCAATGATGCCCAATGGGGCATTGCAGCGATATTATTTTCTGCAACCCTCTATGCATGGAATTTAGTATTGCAACGCCAACAAGCTTTGGTTGCTAACCCGATTGAAATTGCCACTTTTCAGAACAGCATTGTCAGTTTAATATTGCTCTCATTTGCGCCGTGGTTCTTGCACCCCCCCGAAATCACCTACGCCCCCGAATTAATCGGAGCAGCTTTTTGCGGGGTTATATCCTCTATGCTCATTAGTTGGGGTTATGCGAGGGCACAAGCCCAAGCCCTAGTACCATTAGAATATAGTATATTCATCTGGGCATGCTTATTTGGCTGGATCTATTTTAACGAAAGCGTGAGCATATCCACGCTGCTGGGTACAATATTGATTATTAGCGGCTGTTTGATTGCAACATGGCAAAATAAACCACCTAAAGAGCCGCACCAACCTATCCCCAATATCGACTAAGCTTGCACCTAAGGTGCATCAATAAATGCGGGGTTATGCTTGTTTAAAAATGCCTCTAATCGATTGTACCAATCTAATCTATTTTCCTCATCTCTTAGACTATGACCTTCGCCTTCATAGACATGGGTATCGATTTCTATATTCGCTTTTTGGACAGCCTTGACCATATGTTCATATTGATCGAAAGGAACTATGGAATCTTTATCGCCATGGACAAGCAAAATAGGACGCTGCAGGTGATGCACTTGTTTAGCAGGGGATACAGCGTCTAAATCAAAGTCTTTCTCACCGCGCACCGTTTGTTTCCAAGCACGCGCATGCCTGCTGCTAAAAAAACGCTTATCATATTTTAATTGCTTATTAAAATCTGTGACAGCAGCAAAGCTGGCGGCACAGCGATAGCGTTCTGGGTTGCGAATGACACCCCATAAAGCGGCATAGCCACCATATGATGTGCCAACAATGCAAACGCGCGCAGGATCAACAATGCCGCCTTTCACCAGCCAATCCATGCCATCGTCTAAATCATCTTGCATTTTACGGCCAATTTCTCCCTCACCCAGCTTATAAAATGCTTCGCCATAGCTATCCGAGCCGCGAAAATTAGGCTGTAAAACGGCATATCCCCTATTTACCAGAAATTGCACCTCTGGATCATAATCACCATTATCACGCACACCATAAGGCCCGCCATGTGGCAAAATTATCAGGGGCAAGTTTTCAGCATTAGGACCTTTAGGAAGCGTGAGATAAGAATTTATGGCGACCCCATCGCGTGCTTGATATTGCACATATTTTGAAACAGACATTTTTTTAGGATCAATAGTATCATTCACACCCCCTATTCGGTCCAATGCTTTTTCTTCTTTATTATAGAGATAGTAGCTCCCAGGATCGGTCGAAGAAATAGTATAAACAACGGTATATTTGCCATCTCTACTACGCGATCGCAGCCAAACTTCTTGACCTTGCAAAGCTTTTTCTAAACCTTTTTGGATTTCCTCTAATTCTCGGTCAAACCAGATGATCCTATCCTTATCCTCTGTGTAACTGGCCGATAATAGAGTATTGCCGTCAATATTGAGTTGATAATCGGTAATATCATTGCTTGCATGTTCCAGGAGTTTATCGCCAATTTCTCCCGTAAAATAATTATATGTATAAAGCGCAAAACGCCCTGTATCTTGATTGGATAGCACATATCCTTCATCGCTGCCCGTGACTATATCATTGAATGCAAAGAGCGCTTGACGTGTTTTATCATTAGGGTCCTTGGTATTAATTTTACCCGTAAGTACAAATTTTTCTTCATTGCTCCTGCGGTAATAAACTTTAATTTTATAACCCGAAGATGATAGACCGATGCGCACGATGCCATTTTTATCGGCAAACCAATTGGTAATGCCTTTTTGTGGCTTCAATATTCTAGTCACACTATTGTCAGCTATATTTACTTTATAAACAGCTGGAGTTTGAAATATGGACTCTTGCTTGGCTTCCAAAAAATATTTTCCATCGGGGTCCAGATATAATATTTCCGTTCCAATGAATGAGAGGCCTTCATGACCAATGGGTTGATAGGTACGATTCTCAATATCGTAAATATAAAGGTTAGACGTTCTAAAAACACCCGTGACACGCGTTAATATATGGCGGTTTCCAAGCCATGAAAACCATACCACTTCAGACGCTTCAAAACGTTGACCTTTCCGTGTTTTTGTATCCGCTATGACAAGATCGGATGTTTTGTCTCTATACTCTATATAAGCAATTTTATCACCATTGGGTGATATCTGTGGTGATACTATATGCGCATGCGCTGCAAATTTAGCGGCTGCGACCATCCCATTGGGAAGATCAGCAAATTTTTGCTGCTCTAATGGATTGCCTTTCTCTTGTGCCAATAATATATGCGATGGCACAATGAAAATGGCTAATAAACAAGTTAATAATCTATAGAAAGATATTTTATTCATTCAATGAACATATAAATGCTCTATATTAATACAAGCAGATAATCAAATTAGCTCCTGAGGTGTTTATTGGCTTGCCACTGCGCTTTGCTTTGCCCCCAATCATTAACATCTACCTCTGCATAAGGAGCAGGCATGCGCGTTGGTCCGCGATTGGTTGACCCCAAAGCCGCTGCCAATTTCTCAGAGGGTTTATTACGCGGGTTAATGCAATGCATTACATCATCCCAACCCAGCACATCAAAAGCATAATCGATGCTCGCAACCGCCGCTTCATAAGCATAGCCTTGTCCTGCATATTGGCTAGCAACGCCCCAACCCACTTCGGTTCCAGGCCAGCTATCGGGTTGCCACGGGCCAATACGCCCAATCCATTTTCCCGCCTCTGGCCCATTTTTTAGGATAAGTGAGAACATCGTAAATCCTCGGATATGAAAAGCCCCCGTCATACCGCATAGCCCGCGCCATGCCGCACTGCGCTCTTGCACGCCGCCCAAATGCTCCATCGTGACGGGGTCAGCATGAAAATCTGCCCAAGCTTCAAAATCATCTGCATTGGGAATACGCAAAATTAAGCGTTCAGTCTCTAATATGGGGCCTTCATGCGCTGCTATATTCATGCTGATCACTCCTCAATAATTCTAAACCTTGTTTAATAATAGAAAAAAGCGCAAGGCGATAGAATATTTTCTAATTATCGCGCGAGCCATTTTCATGCATCATTCCTCTTCCGCACGCACAGGCCTTATCCAAGCGGTCATCGCCTATTGCTGTTGGGGGTTTATGCCCTTATTCTTTAAACAATTAGACAATATAAATTCCTTTGTTGTTGTCGCGCATCGCACTATATGGGCGCTTATTTTGCTGATCTTGGTACTGGCCATTGTTAAAAGATTACCCGAATATCGCATTATCTTTCAAACACCCAAGATATTGCGCGCCTTAATATTATCATCCCTTTTAATCGCAACCAATTGGCTGGTATATATATGGTCGGTACAAAATGATCATATTTTAGCCGCCAGCCTCGGCTATTATCTCAATCCATTACTCAATGTCGTGCTAGGTTTTGTAATCCTGAAAGAGCGCCTCAACCGCTGGCAAATATTGTCCGTATTACTCGCATTAGCAGGTGTATTGGTGCTGGCTACGGGTTCGCTATCAACGCTATGGATTAGCCTGATATTAGCGGGGTCATTTGGATGCTATGGCATGGTGAGAAAGGTAACGCCCGTTGGGTCCATACCTGGCCTTGCCGCCGAGACCACTATGCTCATGCCAATCGGTTTATGCTTCATCATATATACCCATTATGTTGGCGGATTTAATGGCATGGGATATTCGACAAAAACCGATATTTTCTTAATCATGGGCGGCGCTATAACTGCAATTCCCCTGTTGTTTTTCGCAGCGGCCGCTAAAAAACTCACCTATACAACCATTGGTTTTATTCAATATATTGGCCCGAGCATCCAGCTATTATTGGCTGTATTTCTCTATAAAGAGCCGCTCACTCTGCCCTATGCAATATGCTTTGCTCTAATCTGGTTGGCATTGGCCGTATATTCGATTAACGGCTATCTGCTGAGCAGATCATAGTTTCAAGATAGTAAAGCATAAATCACTATAGCAATTTGATATAATCATCGCCATATTGAAACCATGCCAAACACAGTCTTTAACCAACGCGCCCTTATCCGCATTTCTGCCCTAGATGAAAGCGAGAATGCCCGAGATTTTTTACAAGGCCTCGTCACGCAAGATTTAGATGCTGTTCAACATGATGCTCCACAATGGGGGGCCTTGTTATCACCGCAAGGCAAATGCTTGTTTGATTTCATATTATGGGCCGCCAAAGGCGAATTTGGCGATGATATATTGATTGATTGCGAACGTGATGCGGCGGGTGATTTAGTGAGAAAATTAACGCTCTATCGCTTGCGCCGCAAGCTCAGCATCGAACGCGAAGAGATATTGTGCGTACATTGGGCGCTTGATGCTGCGGATAAAATCAAAGACCCGCGCTTGGATGCTTTGGGCTATCGCTGGCTAGCACCGTTTGTTAGCGGTGATAATGGCATCGACGATGCCTTTCGAGATCATCGTCTATCGCTCGGCGTGTGCGAAGGTATGGATGAACTAGGCAGCGATAAGATCCTATGGCTCGAATGCAATGCGATAGAATTGAACGGCGTATCCTTTGACAAAGGCTGTTATATTGGCCAAGAAAATACCGCACGCATGCATTATCGCAACAAGGTCAACCGCCGTATTGTCTGTGTCCCAATCGAACATGCTAATGCAAAACGGCAAATCACTGTGGTGGACAATCTATCCATTGAACATCGCCGTATCGATGGTTTAGCCGATGCCATCATTCCCGACTGGCTGGCTTTGGAAACCACCGAAGCATGAGTATATTAGGCGCAGATGGGAAAATACGCTGTTTTGGCGGACAAGCGGGCAAAGAATTTTACGGCGATTATCATGATAAAGAATGGGGGGTGCCTGTTCATGATGACCAGCATTTGTTTGAAATGCTCATTTTAGAGGGCGCACAAGCGGGCCTAAGCTGGGAAACGGTTTTAAGAAAACGCAATGGTTATCGCGCAGCCTTTCATGGTTTTGACATCGAAAAATGCGCTGCAATGAGCGATAAAGAATGTGAAGCCCTCAGAGATAATCCCGATATTATTCGCAATAAATTAAAAATATATTCGGTGCGCAAAAATGCAAAGGCCTTCCTTGAAATCCAGCGCGAATTTGGTAGTTTTGATAGCTGGCTCTGGGCCCATGTGGATGGCAAGCCCATAATATTGCGCCCGAAAAGTGATGCAGATCGGCATATCACATCACACATTAGCGATACTATTTCCAAAGCGCTCAAAAAACGCGGTATGAGCTTTGTTGGTAGCACCATTATCTATGCCTATATGCAAGCTGTTGGCATGGTGAATGAACATATTGCCGATTGCTGGAAGGCCTAAAATTGAAGACTTAAAAGGATAGCATCATGAGCTGGATTAGAGTGATTTCATATGCGGACAGTAAAGGTAAATTGCGCAAGCTATATGACCGCGTTAAAGGCCCCGACAATAATGTCGATAATATCATGATGGCCCACAGCTTGCGACCGCATAGCATGGAGGGGCATATGGCAATCTATAAATATGTTTTGCACCATAATGGCAATAGCCTGCCCAAATATTTCCTCGAAATGCTTGGCACATGGGTTAGCATGCTCAACCAATGCGAATATTGCGTTGAACATCATTTTGCGGGCATGAAACGTTTGATGGCGCAAATGGACAATGGCGCAGCAAAAGCCGATACCATCCTTACAGCCCTCAAATTTAATGATCTCGCCCATGATATATTCACGCCCGCCGATCGTGCAGCGCTTTATTATGCACGTACACTCACTCTGCAGCCCTCGACCCTCACCCAAAAATCTATCCAACCTCTGCACGATGCAGGATATGATGATGGCGAAATATTAGAGATTAACCAAGTCAGCGCTTATTTCAGCTATGCCAATCGCACCGTGCTTGGCCTTGGCGTGAATACAGATGGCGATGTGCTAGGGCTATCCCCGAACAATAGCGATAACCCCGATGATTGGGGTCATAGGTAAAATATACCTATATCTTGGTTTAAACTCTTTTTTTAGTCTGTGCTAGAGTTTCAAACCGCCGATTGCCTTCAAGGCTCTCAGTAAAATAACGTTTACTGGAGATTGTAGCGGCACCATTTTCACCCCAATTATTATACTGTGATAGGTCATCTAAGAGTGAATCTAACCAAGGGTCGCCATGAAATTCATATTCCTGATATTTACCTGTCTTAAAATCCTCTGTTAAGTTCGGCTTTTCATTTCTAAAGAATATAAAATCGCTAGCATATATTTGAGTGATCTCATTTATAGTTTCTACTTCATGGGAATTTAATCGAAGTGTCACTAATTTTGGTTCTGATGGATAAGACATCGGAGACATGAATATAATCGCTGCAGTCGGAAGTATTGGTACGATTAACTTTTTCCCTGAATGCATATAAATTTGAGATGTTGGAAAGTTATGAAAAAAGCCATCACCTGCTATGAACTCTTTTTCATCGCTAAATAAAATTCCCCAACGTCCACTAGATTCCATATGCCTCCTATAAGCATCATATAAACCTTTTTGATTAGCTGCGACTAAGCTTTTATCTACAGTCTGGTCAGGCCAGTTTTTGCGCACGTCTAAAATTTTCATTCCCACTTTTTATAATATACCGAATACGTGGACTTCGCGCCAATAGTGATGCTGTAATTCTTGCTAACATCTGCTGTTCATTTTTGGATATAGTTTGCGGAATAATACGCTCAACTATTGGTCTGTGATTGCTTATATTTTTTGAATCTATTTTAGTTAACCACTCTGGAAAAGCAGTTATATCATCATCCGATTGAGTAAATATATGTTCAAACGTGCTAGCCCACGGAGTTCCCCGTAGTTCACTATGCGCATGATTAATTGCCCCAAAAGACCCTAGTTTAGCTGAGAATTCCTCACCAGACGAACGAACAATAAAAATATTATCATCGTGGTCACACCAACTCCGCTGTAACGTTTTTGGCCACCAGTGGTGATTCCCAGAATTAATTTCTCTTTGCGTCATTAACCTCTTTAATCACCCCATGGCATCATAATCAATGGGCTGATGCCGATCGATAAAGGCATTGGTCTCTGGCATTGGATATTTAAGGCCCGTTGCGCAGTTAAAAAACACTGCCTTATCCTGCGCATCAATCAATCCGCGCTCCAATGATAATTCCCAAGCCGCAACGGTGGCCGCGCCCTCAGGACAAAGCAATAATCCATCCGCAGCGGCAATACGATCGCGCACCTCAAAAATCGCTTCATCATCCACGGCGATCGCAAAACCATTGGATTCCCGAACTGCATCAAGGATCAGAAAGTCGCCAATAGCGGCGGGCACCCTGATACCCGCAGCGGCCGTATGCGCATCCAGTATCGGTTTTGCATGACGCTCACCCGCCTCAAATGCATTGACTATTGGCGCGCATCCTGTGGCTTGTACAGCAATCATCTTCGGGCGCTTTGATCCGATAAATCCGATTTTTTCTAACTCATCAAAGGCCTTCCACATGCCGATAAGGCCCGTGCCGCCGCCAGTGGGATAGAATATGGCATCGGGCAATTCCCAATCAAGCTGCTCTGCCAGCTCCAGCCCCATCGTTTTCTTGCCTTCGATCCGATAAGGTTCTTTTAGCGTCGAGAGATTAAACCAGCCTTTGGCTTCTTCGCCGTCCGCAACAATATGCCCGCAATCATTGATAAAGCCATTCACCCGCCATGTTTTCGCACCTTGCAGAGCAATCTCGCGAACATTGACCTCGGGCGTATCATCGGGACAGAAGACATAAGTCTCTATTCCTGCCGCGCTGCAATAGGCCGCCAGCGCCGCCCCTGCATTACCATTGGTCGGCATAGCAATTTTTTTGATACCCAATTCTTTTGCCATAGATACCGCCATCACCAATCCGCGTGCTTTGAACGAACCCGTGGGTAAACGCCCTTCATCCTTGACCAATAGATTAGCAGCATGTGCACCATATTTTTTAGCAAGGGTCGGCAGGGGAATAAGCGGCGTTACAATCTCGCCCAAACTGACAATATTAGCCGTATCGCGCACAGGTAATAATTCGCGCCATCGCCACATATCCATCGGACGGGATTTCAAAATATCCTTGGTCAATGCTGCTTTCACGCCGTCCAAATCATAGCGCACTAGCAACGGTTTCCCTGCTTTGGATAGAGTGTGGATTTCATCTGCTGGATATTTATCCCCTTCATAAGCGCATTCAAGATGCGTCACAAATGTGGGGCGGTTTTCGGCTAAATTCAGATCATAGGGCATAGGGCTATCTCAGAAAAAGTATAAATATAAAATCTGTTTTTGCAACAACATCAATGAACTAATTCTATGTCAACGCGCGCTGTACCGCGCTTTACCATTCCAATTTCACGGGCCGCAGCATGCGATAAATCAATCACACGTCCTTTAATCCAGGGTCCACGATCATTAATACGTACCGTAACTTCTCGGCCATTTCGGCGATTGGTGACGCGCACTATTGTGCCAAATTTAAGCGTTTTATGTGCTGCCGTCATTTTACTATTGCTAAATATCTCGCCATTCGCGGTGCGCCGTCCATTGAACTTATTGGCATAAAAACTCGCAACACCGCTTTGGAAGATAGAGGCTGTATCTTGACTGATACGGTAAGCACGAGATGGATTGCTCAGCATCATCATAGATAATGTCGTGATACCGATAATATATGCTAATCTCTTCATTCCGCCCTCTCAATCCAAACAATGCATAAACCATTCAGCGCAAGAGTCCAAATTTGGTA
>CALDZL010000013.1 GCA_937944295.1 uncultured Sphingorhabdus sp. | reverse complement strand
CAAGAAGCTTTATTAGACGCCGACCCAGAGCTTTATTTTCTGCCCAAATTTTATGGCAAATCAGGATGGATAGCGGTGCGATTAGACCGTGGTAACACCGATTGGGACCATATTGAGGCTATGCTCACCAAAAGCTGGCGTATCGTTGCCCCGAAACGCCTCACCAAGCTTATGGATATAGCGAATGAATTTTAGTAGAATTATTCTGATTCAAAACTAACTTCGTCATTCCCGCGCAGACGGGAATCCAGTGACGGAAATTTCCTTATAATCTCAGGTTTATTATCATATTCCTTAGTTAGAGGATAGATGTTTGCAGAAGGTATGTTTGATGCTGGATCCCCGCCTTCGCGGGGATGACGAGGAGGTGCGGGGATAGAGATAGATTACAAGCATAACACTTCGGTGTCTTTATCTTTTTGACTTATATACATCATCCTTCGTCATCCCGAACTTGGTTCGGGATCTCATGAAATTCATAAAATTGTTCAAGATAAGATGCTGAACCAAGTTCAGCATGACGAATATTATTACGCACAGTGATTTATTTATCTATTAAATCAAACCAAATTTTTTGCCATAATCCAATCTTTATAATCGGTATCGCCAACCGTGAAAATACGATCGGATATAATATTAAAACCGCATTTTTCGTAAAAGGCTATGCCGCGATGATTTCGTGAATAAACCCCCAATAATAGACGCGTGCATCCTAGCGCGCGGGCTTCTTCGCAGGCCAATCGCTCAAATGCAGCGGCAATCCCACTGCCATGATGGCGCGAGAAAATATAAATCCGCTTTAATTCAATATCATCTTTGGATGTATCAATGGGAAGGTCTGGCTTGGATAGCATTTGATAGCCAATCGGCGTATCTGTATCGCGGTGAACCACAAGCCAGAGCGCATCGCCCGCTTCTAATGCTTTGCAATAATAAGCCTCGCCGTGCGGACCCGCAGCATGCGCCAAGATATCAGAAGCCGCAATGCTATCATAAAATGTTTCTAAAAATGTCGCCCCGCCGATGAGCGACAATAGTGCCGCATCATCAGGGGTCGCGCGCCGTATGATTATATCAGACGGCAAAGAGGATTGATTAGCCAACAATCTCGTCATCGCTAAAGAAATAAGCAATTTCAATCGCTGCATTTTCATCGCTGTCGCTGCCATGCACGCTATTCGCTTCGATGCTTTCCGCAAATTCAGCACGGATTGTCCCAGCATCGGCATCCGCAGGGTTCGTCGCGCCCATAATATCGCGGTTGCGCTGCATCGCATTTTCACCTTCGAGTACTTGAACAACGCAAGGGCCGCTGGTCATGAATGCCACCAAATCACCAAAGAAAGGGCGCTCTTTATGTACGGCATAAAAACCCTCGGCTTGTTCTTGGCTCATATGAATGCGCTTCGATGCTACTACACGAAGGCCCGCTTCTTCGAGCTTTGCGGTAACAGCACCCGTTAGATTGCGGCGCGTTGCATCGGGTTTAATGATAGAAAATGTACGATTTCCAGCCATGAGTATTTCCTTATGTTAAATTATGCGCTGCCCCTACAATCAAGGGGCATTGGGCGCAAGCCCTATTCCGTCAAGATGTCTTTGAAGGCCCCTCAACCCATTTGCGTCCTTCTTGCTTCCAATAATGAAGTTCTGTTCCATCCTTGGCGGATAATGCTCGCCATAGCTCTCGAGCATCATCGGTTCTATCGGGTTCAAAGAGGAAGAATGTTCGAGCGAATTTTTCGGCATTATCGCGCCATATACCATCGCAAAGTGCCAGCATTTGCGCCTTATTGCTATGATCTATCTGCGAACTAAGCAATATAGGTTGCAGGGCTTTATCCTGCTCATCGCCATCCGCAATGGCATGCGCCAAGAAACTATCATCGCGATATGTCCATAGAGATTTCGACAATATCGGCAAAGTGTCAGCATCTGATACCACCAACAAGCGCGCATTGGCATTCATAATATTTTGCGCAATGGCTGGCAAAACCATATGCGGCGGATCGCGGGTTAACTGATAAAAATCAACGCGCATCAATCCGCCTCATAATTATTGGATTAGACTTCAAAATTCTCGGCAATCAAATTGTTGAGCAATTTAACGCCATAACCCGTCGCACCTTTGGCATAAGTCGGTCCAGCTTTATCATCCCAAGCCATGCCCGCTATGTCCAAATGTGCCCATTTCACATCCTTTTGGATGAAGCGGTGCAAAAATTGGGCCGCCGTAATGGAACCGCCGCCTCTAGGACCGACATTTTTCATATCGGCTATCGGCGAATTAATCATCTTGTCATAGGCTTTACCAATAGGGAAACGCCATAGCGCATCACCAGAAGTTTCAGCAGACGCCAATAATTTATCACTAAGTTCATCGCTATTTGAGAATAACCCTGCATATTCATGCGCCAAAGATATGATAATCGCGCCCGTTAGCGTGGCCAGATCAACAATATATTCAGGATTATAGGTTTCTTGCGTCCAATGCAGCGCATCACACAACACAAGACGCCCCTCTGCATCGGTGTTGATAACTTCGATGGTCTGGCCCGACATAGATGTTACCACATCGCCTGGGCGCTGCGCATTACCATCGGGCATATTCTCGACAAGGCCGCACACACCAACAACATTGGCCTTGGCTTTGCGGCCAGCAAGCGCTTTCATAGCCCCCGCAACAGCGCCAGCACCGCCCATATCCCATTTCATATCTTCCATACCGCCAGCAGGTTTAATCGAAATACCGCCCGTATCAAATGTCACCCCTTTGCCGACAAATGCGATAGGGCGCTCTTGCGCGCCATTAGTACCATCCCAATGCATAACCAGCAAACGCGCTGGACGCACAGAGCCCTGCGATACGCCAAGCAGCGCACCCATACCCAATGCTTCCATTTCTTCATCGCCAAGGACAGTGATTTTCACACCTAACTCTTTTAAATGCTCACAGCGTTCCACAAAAGTCTCGGGATAAATAATGTTAGCGGGCTCCGCGACCAATTCACGGGTCAACATAACGCCATCTGCAATGGCCGCCATTTCAAGCCATTGGGCTTGCGATTCTGCATGCGCACCAACCACTATCAAAGTTTCAATCGTTGGTTGTTGAGATTTCGATAATTTGGTGCGATATGTATCCATCCGCCAATTCTTTGTCTTCACGCCATACGCTGCACTTGCTGCTTGCTTACCCGTTAAATTTTCTGTGTGAAGCGCAATAGTCTTGGCACCGCAAGTTTGCACTTTGCTAATTAAGGTGCCGCCTGCTTTTTCATAGCTCAATGGATCACCATCGCCAACACCCAGAACAATGATCCGCACGCTTTTACCGCCTTGCTGAGCAAAAAATAAGAAGCTCTGCCCATCAGAAGCTTTAAACTTAGCCTCTTTGGCTGTTTGCCGTGCAAATTCTGGATCATCGAGAGGAAAATCAAAATCATCAATTTCATCACTCCTCATAATAAAACCAATGATGTCAGCGGTTGCCGAACGTATATCTGCAAATTGTACTTCCATTTAATTTTCCTCATGCTCTAGGCTATGTTGATTACTTATGCGATTTTGCACAAAAATAAACCCTTTGATTGATGTGAAATTAAATAATCTTCGTGTATTGGTGCTATATTATCAACTTTTCGACAAAAATCAGTCGCTCTATGATTGCCTTCGGACTATGAGGGTGTAATAGACTAATTTCTATTCTTCATTTACTCTTAAACTAAGCGATATTTTTTCAAGGTTTGTAATTTTGCTATTATCAGAAAAACTCTCGCTATCCTTATCTAATATACAAGAATATATGTTCTATTCTGCACCTACTCGTAAAATAATCCTGATAACCTCAGTCGCTATATTAGCTTGGCCTACACATGTGGTAGCGCAAGATAATGATACACACTCTACACCAATTAAAGAGATAGAATTTCAAAAGATTAATCAAGAAGAGAAGTCAGACGAATCCGCTGACAAACAGATTGAAGTCATAAACAATGAAGAAACTCTCTATGAGGAACCTGTAGATAATGAGGCTCCTATAGATGAGGCCATAGAGTTTTCTGCTGACACGCTTGATTATGACCAACAAACACAAATCGTTACTGCTAGCGGAAATGTGATACTTAACCGCGATGGTTATACATTATTTGCCGATATTGTTATTTGGAACAGAACTAGCGGCGAAGTTAAGGCGAACGGAAATATACGAACATTAGGCCCAAATGGTGAAATTGCCTATGGTGATACAATAAATTTATCAGACGATTTGCGCGATGGCATAGTCGAAAATCTATTGTTGGTCTTGGATAATGGAGCGCGCCTTGCTGCATCAAAAGCACGAACCGAAAATGATGTCGTGATATTGGAAAATGCGGCTTATAGTCCTTGCCGCGTTGAATCAGCGCCAGGCTGTCCCAAACGTCCTAATTGGCAGATTAGGGCAGTAAAAGTATTTTATGATAAAAAAAATAACCGCGTGAAATATGAAGGTGCGCGTATTGAATTATTTGGATTACCTCTCATCCCGCTTCCAGGGCTCTCTCATCCTGCTGACTTAAAATCTGGCAGTGGCTTCTTAGTACCCGATGCGCGTATTGGCCGCGTAAATGGTGCCGAATTAGAAATACCTTATTATTGGAGAATATCAGAAAATCGTGATTTGACAATTACAGGTCGCATATTCTCACGCGTAGCACCGCTCCTCAAGGCACAATTTAGAGGTTTAGAAAAAAATGGCGCTTTTCAAATAACGGGGTATGGAACCATCGGCAGACCAATCCCTATTGATGAAAATGCTCCTCTGTTAAATTCACAATTTCGTGGATATTTTGATGCCAACGGCAGATTTCAACTCTCACCCGAATGGTCTGTGTCTGCTTCTATAAGAGCGGCTACCGACAGAACATTTCTACGCCGATATGATATTAGCGACGAAGACAGGCTACGATCAACATTTGCTGTTGAGCGAATTGATAGCGATAGTTATTTTTCTTTTCGCGGATATGCCTTGCAAACATTGCGTATCAGTACCTCTCAAGGCCAATCACCCGTTGCGCTACCTGTTTTTGATTATCGCAGACGATTCGCTGACCCTCTGTTGGATGGCAAATTAGAATTGCGCTTCAATACACTGGCCATAGGCCGCACCAACGGACAAGACACGCAAAGAGCCTTTGCCCAATTACAATGGGACAAAAGACTGATTACCAATTGGGGGCAAGAGGTTAAATTCACTCTATTGGGTCGAGGTGATATATATAATAGCGATGAAAATGACCTTACTCCTACAATTATCAATCGCGGCGAAACTGGTGTGCAAGGCCGTGCTATAGGAACAGGCGCAATTGACATTAAATGGCCATTTGCAGGTAAAGCATTTGGCGGCTTTCAAACTTTCACGCCTAGGGTTCAATTGGTAGCCACGCCGACGGTCGCTAATTTACGTATTCCCAATGAAGATTCGCGCGCCGTAGATTTAGAAGATACCAATTTATTTGCATTAAACCGCTTTCCAGGGTTTGATCGCGTTGAAGATAATTACAGAATTACAATTGGGTTTGATTGGTCGCTAAAATTAAACAATATTGCAATCGATACTACTGTTGGGCAGAGTTACAGATTATCAGAACAAAACAGTATATTACCTGATGGTACAGGACTTACCGAAAAAACATCTGATATTACGGGCCGCAATCAATTTCGATATAAAGATTTCATCAAATTCACGCATCGTTATAGAATTGATAAAGATAATTTTGCGGTTCGCCGTAATGAAATTGATGGAACAATCGGCAGCGATAGAAGCTATTTTCAAGCAAGTTATTTAAGACTAAACCGTGATATCAGTATCGATATAGAAGATTTACGCGACAAAGAAGAAGTTCGATTTGGTGGACGCGCACAGGTCGCCAAACATTGGTCAATATTTGGTTCAGCTATCATTGATTTAACGGATCTAGCAGAAGATCCATTAAGCGTTGCAGATGGCTTTGATCCTATTAGACATAGAGTTGGAGTCGAATTTAATGATGATTGTTGTTTGGTCATGGGCGTTACATGGCGCAGAGACTATCAAGATAGCGGTGATGCTAGGCGAGGAAATACATTCTTATTTCGGGTAGCATTCCGCAATTTAGGCGTGTAAGAAGATAAATATAAAAAATCGCTCAGCTAATATTAAGCTAGCCAAAACAATATAAATATACTGTATAGTAATTCTGGGTAATATTATGATTAAGAAAATTCAAGCATCATCAAAAGCTATAGCAGCATCGGTTGCACTATTAATCGCTTTGCCAACATCTGCGCAAACAGTTCAAGATGAAAATAATATTGAAGCTGGATTAGAGCTTCCCAACGGGCAAAAATTTTTCGGCAATGTTGATCCAAATACCCGCCGCGCAACCGCTATTGTTAATGGAGAGATATTAACAGGCACCGATGTCGAACATAGGCTTTCACTTTTACTGTCTATTCAAAACGCATCAGCAAGCGAAGAAGAAAAAAAACAACTGCGTTCGCAAATTCTCGCTGATTTAATTGATGAAACATTACAAATCCAAGAAGCAAGAGCCAATGAAATTGAAGTCACTAGAGATGAAGTTATTAGGCGTGCTGAACGGCGCGCATTGGAAATTTTTAGACGTCCGATCACAGAATTACCGACATATTTAAAAGAAATTGGTTCTTCTCATGAGTCCTTCATTCGTCTTGTCGAAGGACAATTGGCATGGAATAGATTGTTAGCACGCAATGTTCGTGTGAATGTAAGCGAGCAAGAAGTTAATGCAATTCTGGACAAGCTAAAAGCTGATAAAGGGAAAACCGAATATCGGGTAAGTGAAATTTACCTCTCATATAATGCACAAAATCAAGACGCAGTAGTAGAAACAAGTAAGAAGATATTAGAAAATTTACAACAAGGTGGTAGCTTTGCGAATCTAGCCCAACGTTTCTCAGAAGCAACCACATCATCACAAGGCGGCGATCTTGGATTTGTGAGGCCAGATGTGCTCCCAGAATCTATGGCACAAGCATTAACGACATTAGAAATCGGTCAATTGATAACTGTCCCTGTACCTGGTGGCCTTTCTATAATGCTTTTAACCGACAAAAAACAAATATTAACAACTGATATCAGAGATTCAATATTAAGTTTGAAGCAAATATCGCTAATTATACCGCAAGACACAGATCAATCCATCATAGTATCGACAATTGAAAATTTTGACGCAAAAACCAGAAGTATTAAAGGTTGCGGTCAAGTTGAAGAAGTCGCCGCTACTTTTAACGGTGAGGTTGGCAGCAATCCCAATTTGGTAGCAAAAGATTTACCTCAAGGATTACAAGATATAATGCTAAATTTGCAAATTGGCCAAACAACGCAAGTATTTAGAGATGTCAATGGTGTTACTGTTTTTATTCTATGCGGTAGAGACCAACCCAAAGAAGCCACATTACCAACATTTGATGAAATAAGAGGCCCCTTAGAAAATGAACGTATCGATAGGCGCGCTAATATTTATCTGCGCGATCTGCGGCGTGACGCCATCATCGAATATAATTGAGCATGCCCAATAATTTGGTGACAGATATATCTGCACCTTTTGCTGTCTCTGTCGGAGACCCTGCGGGCATTGGTCCTGAAATTATTGGCAAAGCATGGGATAAACGCAATGCCGATAATCTCCATTGCTTTTTCGCTGTGGGAGACGCTGCTAGTTTTGCCGCGCATTGGAAAGGTCCAACGGCCATAATATCGACCCCAAATCAAGCGCAAGATTATTTTCAAAACGCTCTACCCATTCTACATATTGGCGATAGCGGTCCGACTACTCCTGGTATTCCAACGATAAGCGGTGCTGATATCGCCTTTCGGTCTCTGAAAAGCGCAACGGGATTAGCACGTTCTAGCGCTGCAGGTGCGATAATCACAGCGCCAGTATCGAAAAAACAATTATATGATGTAGGTTTTACCCACCCTGGGCAAACTGAATTTATTACAGAAGAATGCAAGATAGCACATAAACATGCGATTATGATGCTTGCTGGACCAAGCCTGCGTGTAGTTCCCATCACCACCCATATCGCTCTGAATGATGTCGCCAAAACATTAACCCAAGATAGGATTAAAAATTGCATCATTGCCACGGCTAATGAACTTAAATACAGTTTTGGCATAGAAAATCCAACTATCGCAATGGCAGGTCTAAACCCCCATGCGGGTGAAAATGGTGAAATGGGTGATGAAGAAATTAAGCTACTCATCCCAGCTATCGAGCAATTGGAAACCGCAGGGATGCATATTATAGGCCCGCTGTCTGCTGATACAATGTTCCATGCCGAAGCCAGAACAGCCTATGACGCCGCACTCTGCTGTTATCATGATCAAGCGCTAATTCCCTTAAAAACATTATATTTTCATGATGCCGTTAATGTGACTTTGGGGCTTCCCATCATCCGCACATCCCCCGATCATGGTACGGCTTTCAATATTGCGGGTCAAAATATAGCGCGCGCGGATTCAATGATAGCTGCGATTAAAATGGCGGAAAAAATTGCTTTACAAAGAACAAATTTTGAAAAAAATGCCCATGATAGCTAATCAGATTAATGCGCAATAATATCCCGCCACAGCTCCCTCCTCTAAGAGAGGTGATTGCCAAATATGGGTTAGATGCGAACAAGGCTTTAGGACAAAACTTCTTGCTGGATGAGCAATTATTGGATCGTATTGCCGCTATTCCTGGTGATCTAAAAAATATCAATATATTTGAAGTAGGCCCTGGCCCTGGCGGGCTTACCCGCGCATTGTTACGCGCTGGCGCCATTGTCACTGTCGTAGAGCGCGATGCGCGCTGTATCCCTGCCCTAGAGGAATTGTCTAGCTATTTTCCCAACCAACTAACCATTATTGAGGGTGATGCTCTCAAAATAAATCCTAGTGACTATATCGATGGTGAATATCATTTATTATCCAATCTACCTTATAATATTGGATCTGCTTTAACGGTAAAATGGCTTTCAGAACAGCAATGGCCGCCACGTTGGCTATCACTCAGTTTGATGTTCCAGAAAGAGGTTGCCAATCGTATTGTAGCAAAACCCAATAGTAAATCTTATAGTAGGCTCTCAATTTTGGCGGGATGGCGCAGTGATGCGCATATCGCCATGAAGGTGCATCGATCTGCCTTTACCCCATCGCCCAAAGTCATGTCTGCTGTCGTGCATATTGTCCCAAAAGATAATCCTGCAGGTGTATCACTTGCAACACTAGAAAATATCACAGCGCATGCCTTTGGCCAAAGACGTAAAATGCTGCGTCAAAGCCTCAAATCTATAAAAGGTGCACTGGAAGCATTGAAAGCCAATGATATTGACGATACATTACGCGCCGAAGTCATAACTATTGAGCAATATATTGAGTTATCACGTTATTTGGAATATAAACCATAAGATCAATACCTATTAAATATAATAGTCTTTGGCTTTTAGAGATGTAATTAATATTTATTAACCATATAAAATACTGATTATATGCTATAATAATAAGTAGGACATGTAAAATACTATAATCATTGCAAATTTACTGATTGGTTATTAAAACATAAACATGTGGAAAAAATTTTCTCGCCTGTTCAAGATTAAGACCAAATTTGAGGTGTTCTTAATCACTTACGCCTTGGCTTTGGGCGCGGTTAAGCGCGGCGAAGAATATCTGTTTCAATATCCAGGCTATGGCGGAAAATTATTATTCTTATGCTGTACAGGCGCTGTTTTTATGGCAGGTGCAAAAATGCTACAAGCAGTTGAGCTATCACAAATGTTTACCAATGATGAATGAGGTTTAAGTGGAGGTTTCTGTTGCTCGGTACCTCCGGACCGCCGCAATCTTCCTGTTGCCCGGCAGATCCAGCCGCGTTCTATTAGTGTAATGTCAGGGCGTTAGCCCATCAATTATGCTGCTAGAGCAAGTGCTTCATTATCGTTTGCACTTATAAGTTGTAAGCCTTTTACGGGTTACTCAGCCCGAGCAAAAACAAAGTCTTTGAACACACGTCGATCCTGGTTCGGCCCCTTCAAAAATCTGCATTACTACATATTTATGGTGGAGCCGCCGGGTACTGCCCCCGGGTCCGCTGTGTCTATTACACAGTGTAATTTATTGCCATAGCCAACTAAGGTCAGCAAAACTCCTATAAAGATTATTTCATAAAGTTAAAGGTAAAAGCACATTCCAAAGGAGAATATATTTATACACCTTCCATATTACGCACTTCACGAGGCATATAAACGGTCATTCCATCTAAGTCTTTATGCAGCTCTATCTGACATGCAAGGCGGCTTGTACGTTTGGGCGATGCTGCCATATCCAGCATATCCTCTTCCATCTCGCTGGCGGGTGGTAATTTATCAAACCAATCGCGACCAATAATGACATGGCATGTCGAACAGGCCATTTGCCCCTCGCATGTCCCTTCTAAAGGTTGATTATTAATTTGCCCAAGCGAGAGCAAAGATTGTCCTTCCGCAGCTTCTACTATAGTTTCAGTTTTTTCATCGGAAGCAATGAATTTGATTTCCATAATCATATCTCACTTATTTGTGCTTTCGCAGCACTATCAATAACTTTTACAGCCTCTATAATTTCTTCTATATCACTATAACGCCCAAAACCCAGACGAATAGAGTTTTTTGCTTGAAAATCCGTTAAACCAATGGCTCTCAAAACATGGCTTGTGCGGCCTGAGCCACTAGCACAGGCACTACCAGCCGAAAAAGATAGATGTCTTAGATCAGACATAAGCCTGCTTACATCTAATCCATCTATCCGCATATTAATATTACCTTTATAACGCCTTTCAATATCACCATTGATGGTCCAGTCAGTAAGAAGGGGAAAAATAGCATCCCAAATATCGCTAATATGTTGCACATCCAATGTGTGATATTCTTGCATAAGCATTGCCGCAGTACCAAACCCTGCACATAAGGCAGGTGACAGAGTACCAGAACGCAGGCCTCTCTCCTGTCCGCCACCATAAGAGATATTATGCATTATAACATCTTTACGCTTCCACAATGCACCTATTCCTTTTGGCCCATATATTTTATGCGCAGATATAGCCGCTATATCAATATTAGGGGCAGTATCAATACGGCCATAACCCTGTACCATATCACATAGCATCAATGCACCATGGGTATGGGCTATATCAGCAATCGCCTCTATTGGCTGCATGACGCCAATTTCATTATTGGCTTGCATTGTAATCACTAGAGCGCATTGAGCATCAATTTGCTCTGATAATTTTTGCATATCAACTAAGCCATTAGGCTGTAATACTGCTGTCTTGACGTCATAGCGCCTAAGAATCCCATCATCGTCAATAATCCCATATTTTTCGACATGAGCGCAAACATCCAAAACCGCTGCATGCTCGCTGGGCAGGACAATGATTATATTACGTTCTTTATCTATATTAGGCAGCGATCCTAATATCGCCAGATTAAGCGCCTCTGTTGCGCCGCTGGTAAAGACTATATCACCACCTGGCATCAAGGCATTGATTTGCTCTCTCGCTGCCTCAATAGCAGCAGATGCTTTACGCCCCATTTTATGCACACTATGCGGATTGGCAAAGCCTTGAGAAAGCATGATCTCTTGAACTTCTGGTGCTAAGGGCGTGCTTGCTTGATAATCCAGATAAATATCCTTCATCGACGCTGCTCATAAAAATCGTGCCATATAGTTATGAATCTATCAATATCCTCTTTATTAGTATCTGGACCAAAGCTTACTCTGATAACTTCTTGCGGATGATCATACCCCATAGCCTCTAATACATGGCTGGTTTTAAGCGTCCCCGAAGAACAAGCGCTACCAGCGGAAATAGCTATACCTTTCATGTCAAAGGCTATTAATTGCGCCGATGCCGCAACGCCTGGCATACGATAGCTAGCGATTGTATCTATACGATTACTGTCCTTTGCCACAATATCGCCGCCCATGCTTATAATGGTATAATCCAAATAGGTGCGCAGCTCTTTTGCTTTTTCCATCCAAGCATAGCCATGTGAGAGAGCCGCCGCCATAGCCGCAATGTAAGGGCCATTTTCTGTTCCGCGCCGATAGCCTTGTTCCTGCCCTCCTGTTGGCATGAGCAAGGATAAATCCTTAACCAATAATGCCCCCATACCAGGAGGGCCGCCAAATTTATGCGATGAAAGTGCGATCATATCTGCATTTGGCAACGGTAATTTCCCAGCGCTTTGCGAACAATCAGCAAAAGCGATGCCTTGATGCGCATGAATAATATCAACCAGCCTGTCCCAAGACTGTATAACGCCCGTTTCATTATTCACCGATTGTATGGCCACCAAAGCCCGTTCTTTGCCACTGAGGGTTTTTATAAGCGCTGCTTCATCGACATAGCCATCTGGTGTTAGCGCTACTATAAAGCTATTTACTCTATCCTGATTATTTGCAACACTTTTAGTTTTTACACCGCTACTGGCCAATACTGCTTCATGCTCCCCAGCGCTCACATATATATCATTATGATATGCTCGCATCACCATAGCAATGGCTTCGCTAGCTCCGCTGGTGAATAATATATGCCCATCCCAATTCAATATATCCAATATAGTGCGACGGTAATTCTCTAACCGTGCCTTGCTGGCACGTCCCTCTCTGTGCGGAGACGAGGGGTTAGCCCATATCAGAGCCTCTGCCGCAATTGCATCGCGGGCTGACGCTATAATCGGCGTTGTAGCTGCATGATCGAGATATAGGCTAGTCATATTTATTCCTTGGGTCATAAGCAGATTTATTGGCAATTTATTGATAATTTGTACAGAGCCATAATCCTTTTGTTGCGAAATCTCTGTAACTTTATATATAGGCACTAAATCTACACGCTGTTTCAATATAATATTGGCACGCTTTTATCACTATGAAATGAAATTAACATGCCCGCAGTCATACTCCCTGGTCCCGAAGGTCGTTTAGAGGGCCGTTTTAGCCCCCCACCAAAACCTCGCGCTCCTGTTGCTATGATCCTTCACCCGCACCCTAAAGCAGGCGGCACCATGAATGATCGCATCACCCAAGCCATGTATAAAACATTTGTCGATCGCGGATTTGCCACCTTACGCTTTAATTTTCGCGGTGTTGGCCGCTCTCAAGGCGAATTTGATAATGGCATTGGCGAGCTATCCGATGCCGCGTCTGCGCTTGATTGGGTGCAAAGCATCCATCCCGAGGCACAAACAACATGGATCGCAGGTTTCAGCTTTGGCGCATGGATTGGTATGCAGCTTTTGATGCGCCGTCCCGAAATTCGCGGATTTATCTCTGTATCACCGCCCGCCAATATGTATGATTTCAGTTTTCTGGCGCCCTGTCCTTCATCGGGTATCATCATCCAAGGCGTGAATGATGAGATTGTAACACCCAGCAGCGTCCAAAAATTGGTTGATAAGCTGCGCACCCAAAAACATATCACCGTGCATCATGATGAAATTCCGCGTGCGAATCATTTTTACGAAACCGAAATGGAATTAATGATGGGCAGCGTCGATAATTATCTCAACATGCGCCTTGATCCCAATTCACCGATTAAATAA
>CALDZL010000012.1 GCA_937944295.1 uncultured Sphingorhabdus sp. | reverse complement strand
TTCAAAGCGGCGATGGACAAAATCGGCCTAGAAAGCCCGCGCAGTGAAATCGCGCACAGCTTGGAGCAAGCACTGGAAATATTGGATGATATTGGCCTGCCTGCGATCATGCGGCCTAGTTTCACCATGGGCGGCACCGGCGGCGGGGTGGCCTATAACCGCGAAGAATTTATTCATTATGTGAACACATCACTAGAAGCATCACCCACCAATGAGGTACTCATTGATGAATCGCTCATAGGTTGGAAAGAATATGAGATGGAAGTTGTCCGCGATAGCGCCGATAATTGCATCATCATCTGTTCGATTGAAAATGTCGACCCTATGGGCGTGCATACGGGCGATAGTATTACTGTTGCGCCTGCACTCACATTAACCGATAAAGAATATCAGATCATGCGTAATGCCAGCCTTGCGGTGCTGCGCGAAATTGGCGTAGAAACAGGCGGATCAAACGTCCAATTTGGTGTAAACCCCAAGGATGGCCGTATGGTGGTGATAGAGATGAACCCGCGTGTTTCGCGCTCATCCGCCTTGGCATCCAAAGCAACAGGCTTTCCAATCGCAAAAGTCGCGGCAAAGCTGGCGGTGGGTTATACGCTCGATGAAATCACCAATGATATTACAGGCGCTACGCCAGCATCGTTTGAGCCAACGATTGATTATGTGGTTACTAAGATTCCGCGCTTTGCCTTTGAGAAATTTAAAGGTGCAGAATCATCCTTATCAACGGCTATGAAATCGGTGGGTGAGGTGATGGCTATTGGCCGTAATTTTCAAGAATCGATGCAAAAAGCATTGCGCGGTTTAGAGACGGGCCTTGATGGGTTTAACCGTTACATTGCGCTCGAAGGGGCGAGCCGCGATGTTATTAATGCGGAATTGGCCAAGCAGATGCCCGATCGTATATTGGTGATTGCTCAGGCTATGCGCGAGGGGCTGACCAATGAAGAAATAATCGCTGTCACCAAATTTGAACCTTGGTTTATTCGGCAAATTCGCGGGATTATCGATGCGGAAACAACCATAAAAGCACAGGGATTACCCGTTGATGCGCAGGGTTTGCGTAAGCTCAAGTCTATGGGTTTCTCTGATAGCCGTCTTGCAAAATTGGCCATTGATTCGGTTAATATTGCAGGCGGTGCAGGGCGCAGCATTGCAGTTGGCGGCGGTCTTATCAAAGAAGCATTATCGGCGATGGCTGGTGCTACCAGCGAGGAAGAAGTGCGGGCTTTGCGTTATAAGCACGGTGTTTTGCCCGTTTATAAACGTATCGATACCTGCGCTGCTGAATTTGAAGCGATTACGCCCTATATGTATTCAACCTATGAAGCGCCCAGCTTTGGCGAGGCAGAGTGTGAAGCGCAACCAAGCGAGAGTGAAAAAATAGTTATATTGGGCGGCGGTCCCAACAGAATCGGACAAGGCATAGAATTTGACTATTGCTGCTGCCATGCCTGTTTTGCATTGGCTGATGCCGGTTATGAAACTATTATGATTAATTGTAACCCTGAGACGGTTTCGACTGATTATGATACCTCTGATAGGCTGTATTTTGAGCCATTGACCAATGAAGATGTGCTCGAGATATTGAATGTAGAACAGCAAAAAGGCGCATTAAAGGGCGTGATAGTGCAATTTGGCGGTCAAACGCCGCTTAAATTAGCGCAAGGGTTAGAAAGTGCTGGTATCCCTATTTTGGGAACATCGCCCGATGCGATTGATTTGGCTGAGGACCGCGAACGTTTTGCTGCCTTGGTCAATAAATTAAAATTATTGCAGCCCAATAATGGCATAGCACGCAGCCGTGAAGAAGCCATCAAAGTGGCCAATGACATTGGTTATCCTGTGCTGATCAGGCCTTCTTATGTTTTGGGTGGCCGTGCGATGGAGATTGTTGATGGTCCCGCACAATTAGACGATTATATTGCAACGGCCGTGCAAGTGTCTGGTGATAGCCCTGTTCTGATTGATCAATATTTGCGCGATGCGGTTGAAGTGGATGTCGATGCTATTTGCGATGGTGATGATGTCATTGTTGCAGGTGTGTTGCAGCATATTGAAGAGGCGGGTGTGCATAGCGGTGATAGCGCATGCAGCATTCCACCGCACAGCCTTTCCGATGATATTATCGCAGAAATCAAACGTCAGACGATTGCTTTGGCGGTTGGCTTAAAAGTGCGCGGTTTGATGAATGTACAATTTGCGGTGAAGGACGGTAAAGTCTATCTTATTGAGGTTAACCCTAGAGCATCGCGCACTGTGCCATTTGTTGCCAAAGCTATCGGCGCGCCTATAGCCAAAATAGCATCGCGCGTTATGGCGGGTGAAAAATTGTTGGATCTTCCTACGATTGATTTGGATATTGGCTATATCGCCTTGAAAGAGGCGGTTTTTCCTTTTGCTCGCTTCCCTGGTATTGACCCTATATTATCGCCAGAAATGAAATCAACGGGTGAAGTCATGGGAATTGATTCGGACTTTGCACGAGCTTTTGCCAAATCACAATTGGGTGCTGGTAATATATTACCGATGACAGGCACGATTTTTGTATCGGTAAAGGATAGCGATAAGCAGATTATTTTGCCTGCTATTAAAAAAGCTATTGGTTTGGGCTTTAAAATTATTGCAACGGGCGGCACTGCTCATTTTATGCAAGAGCAAGGATTAGAAGTTGAGATTATCAATAAGGTAGCGCAAGGTAGACCCCATATTGTTGATAAAATTAAGGATAATAAGATTGATTTAGTGTTTAATACGACAGAGGGCTGGCAATCCTTGAAAGACTCGCAACCTATTCGAGCTTCATCCCTAAACAGCAGAACGCCCTATTATACAACCGCTACTGCCAGTGTTGCTGTAATAGAGGCGATAGAGGCTCTTAAAAATGAAACACTTGAAGTTCGCAGCCTTCAAGACTATTATAATGTAGCAGATTAAACTTCTAACAATTTTCCCCTGCGACTGTTCAATGCATTTGAGCAGTAAGAAATGTTTTGACTTTATATTTAAGGAATTGGCTCATGGCGAGCGTTGAAAAAATGCCAATGTTGGCAGAAGGCCTAGAAAAACTAACAAAAGAATTAAGAGACTTTAAAGCAGAGCGTCCTATCATTGTGGATGCGATAGAAGAAGCGCGTGCGCATGGTGATCTCTCCGAAAATGCTGAATATCATGCTGCGAAAGAGCGCCAAGGTCAAGTTGAGGCTATGATTAGTGACATTGAAGATAAAATTAGCCGCGCACAGGTTATTGACCCCAAAACATTATCTGGTGATAAAATTGTTTTTGGTGCTACGGTTACATTATTAGATGAAGATGATAAACCGATTAAATATCAAGTTGTTGGTGAAGCCGAAGCCGATGTGAAAGCGGGTAAGATTAATTATCAAAGTCCATTGGGACGTGCACTCATTGGCAGAAATTTAGACGATGAAATTGAATTTACGGTACCTGCAGGGGATAAATATTTCTTAGTTGATAAAATCGAGTTTATTTAAACATTATGCAAATTCCAAAAGGAAAAGCGACTAATTTTCTTGTGCTCAGTAATATTGCGATAGCAGCGCTGTTGGCCATTCCAACCTTTTGGGAAATAGCCGTTTTGCAAGGTGGTTTTATACCTATAAGGTTCACTTCTACTAATATTATGGCAGAGGGTCTCTGGATACCATCATTTTTAACGCCGATTACTGCTAGTTTTATTCATGCAAATTTCATGCATCTGCTTATGAATATGCTGATGCTATTATTAATGGGCCGCTTTGTAGAAGGCGTCATTGGCTATTATATGCTCTTCATATATTTGGTAGGAATATTTGCTGCATGCTTGGCAGAATTTATCATCGATCCAAATTCAAATGTTCCAATTATAGGAGCAAGTGGAGGAGTCTCAGCTGTAATTGCGGCTTATTTGCTATATTTTCCAAAAGAAAAACCTGCTCCATGGCGAGGTATATCAGCCAATATAATGAGGCCTGTTAAATTATTGTTGGGCTGGATAATATTAAATCTACTGCTTGGATTTGTTGCACCGTCAACAGGCCTTAATATAGCAATATATGCACATATAGGTGGGTTTATAGCGGGATTACTGCTTGCAAAACCTATGCTAAATTATAAATTTAACAGAGATTGATCATTGAGTGACCATGTTGGAATCATCAGGTTCTAACAATCTATGTAAATGCACGACCACATATTTCATTTCTGCATCATCAACGGTGCGTTGTGCTGCTCCTCGCCAAGCATCTTCGGCTTCGTCATAATTGGGATAAACACCAACAAAATCAATATTCTCAAGATCATTAAAGTCGAGGCTTTGCGGATTTTCTACTCTACCGCCCATAACCAAATGTAATTTTGTTTTGTTCATGCCGATTTCCTCTTATAATCTACAGCCTATTTAAGAGGAAAATCTACTATTGCATAGTCCTTAAAATTATCCTTGAAGATATAGAGGTTAATCCTCTATCGCTGGTTTAACAGCCTCTTTTGCGGCCTTGCCAGCAGTTTTAGCCGTTTCAACACTTTTTTGAAAAATATCGCGCGCTTGTTCACGTAAAGTATCGCTATTAAGGCCAACATCGACCATGTGAGCAGCGCCCGCTGTTTTTGCGGCTTTTGCGGCAGTTTTGGCTGTATCATTCAATTTACGGCCAACACCGCCTAATATTTTTTTCTCACGCTCTGAATTTGGTAATAATGCAGCAACTATTGCGCCTAGAGCGACACCACCAACAACCATTGCCAATGGGCTATTTTCAATGGTTTCGACTGTTTTGGTTTTTGCATTTTCCGAAATATGCTTGGAAGTTTTTATTGTTTTACCAGCTGCCGATTTGCTAGTATTAAGTGTATCACGGACTTTTTTACGGCTGTTAGCAGATAATGCCGAAGTTTTCTGTTTTGCGGTTTGAAGCTTATTCGCCATAATTTATCCAATGAATATATTAAAATTATTTTGCGGTTCTTTTCTTGATCAAGTTTGCAATAGGTTTACGGCATAAAAATAAAGCAGTTGCCAATACACCAACGCCAATAACAGGTGCATTATTCTTTGCAACTTGTGCTGTTTTATCTCTGGCCGAAATTAATTTATCCTTTTGCTTAGTAGTCCATTTCTGCGCGATATTGGAGGGCGTTAGATTATATTTAGCATAGGATAGATTGTCTTGTAAAATATGGCGAGCCAATTGTTTTTCTACAAAAGAGGATTTGACTGTATCTCTATTCATTGGCCTATTCTCACTTTTCATTCATCATTATCATTGGTTTTTAGATCAGCATTATTAAGTTCTGGAAAAGATAATTTATTAATATAAATTTTTCCTATCCATATCATAACGAAGGATAGTGACAGAAATATTACCACAGATAATATTGTTGCCCCAGAAACCCCCATTATGGATTTTAATGCTAATAACACTCCTATACCAAGCAATATGAATGCTACCAAAACAAAGAGGAATGCGATGAAGAAGAATATACTAGCTTTTACAATTATTTTGATCGAATAGCCAGTACGGGCTCTAACATAGCCCAACTCCTGTAATAGACTATCTTTTAAAGCTACTATCAAGAGCATGATTTGCTCTTTTATAGTTATATCCTCTGATCCTGAATCGCCACATATATCCTCATATGAATCATGTTCATCTGTGAAGGTATCTTCTGGTTTCATTATGTAGGATACCCAAGTTAAAGATTAATCTCTGCCAGCGCGAATGAGTCTAGTAATAAGAAAACCAACGGCTGCTGCTGCACCAATAGCAAGGGCAGGGCTTTTGCGCACGAAATTTCTTGTGTCTTCAATTATATCATCGACATTTTTCTTGTCTATTGTTTCTGCGAATTCATCGATTGAGTCTGCAGCATTACGTGCAAAGCCTCCATATTTCTCACCAAGGCTCTCATCAATTGTATCAGCGGTTTCACGAATTTTTCCACTTATACCGCTTATTGCCTCGCTTGCCTTAGCTTTTCCTATATTGGCGGTATCTTTGACGGAGTCACTAGCTTGAGATTTGAGATTGTTGATATCGTCTTTCATAGATGAATCGGTCTTTCCCCTAGGGTTAGTTTTTTTTACAACAGCTTTTGAGGGACTCTTTTTTACAGTCATTTTCTCATCGGAGGTTTTGGCTGCACTTTTCTTTGGTGCAGATTTTCTATCAGGAGTTTTTTGGGCAGGAGCTTTTTTGGTCGCTACTTTTTTGACAGCCGCTTTCTTTGGAGCGGTTTTCTTGGTAGTAGTTTTTTTAGCTACAGTATTTTTATTATCAACCATTGGTTAATCCTCTTATTTGCTTCACATAAATACTATATTTGTACCAGAGGTGCGTTAGTCAACTATAGCAGTGAATTTATAGGACGTCTATTGGTTTCTATAGCTATCAATCCTATTCAAATTGTTGCAGATGATATGATATATGAAATTATTTTATCTGCGGATACTCTATGCGTTGCAATGCTAGCATAGGCGCGATAGAGGCAATCAATATAATGAAAGATCACTAATACACTAACGTTATTCTATTCTGGAGCTTCATATGACATCTTTTTTGGATATTCATGCACGTGAGATTATTGACAGTCGCGGTAATCCAACGATCGAAGTTGATATAGTGTTAGAAGATGGAAGCTTTGGCCGTGCAGCCGTTCCTTCAGGAGCATCGACGGGCGCATATGAGGCCGTTGAAAAGCGCGATGGCGACAAAATGCGTTATAAAGGCAAAGGTGTTCAGCAGGCCGTAGATATTGTGAATGGTGAGATAGCCGATGCCATCATTGATTTGGATGCTGAAGATCAAGAAGAGATTGATGCTACCATGATCGCACTGGACGGTACGGCCAATAAATCACGATTAGGTGCAAATGCAATATTGGGCGTTAGCTTAGCAGTAGCAAAAGCAGCCGCCAATGCACGAGGCCTTCCGCTTTACCGTTATGTTGGGGGCGTCAATGCGCATATTTTGCCCGTACCTATGATGAATATTATCAATGGCGGAGAACATGCCGATAACCCAATTGATTTTCAAGAATTTATGGTGATGCCCGTTGGGGCTGGATCTTTGTCTGAAGCTGTGCGTTGGGGCAGTGAGATTTTTCACACATTAAAATCTGCATTGCATGAAAAAGGCCTTGCAACAGCGGTTGGTGATGAGGGCGGTTTTGCACCCAATTTGGCATCAACACGCGATGCATTGGATTTCATCATGACGTCTATAGAAAAAGCGGGCTTCAAAGCGGGCAGTGATATTGTGTTGGCATTGGATTGTGCCGCAACAGAATTTTTCCACGACGGGAAATATGAAATTAGCGGGGAAGGCTTAAGCCTGTCTCCATCCGAGATGGCCGACTATTTGGCTGCATTATGTAAGGACTATCCTATTAAATCTATTGAAGATGGAATGGATGAAGATGATTTTGAAGGATGGAAGGCCATTACGGATAAAGTCGGCGATAGTGTGCAATTGGTTGGTGATGATTTATTTGTTACCAATGCTGAACGCTTATCGATGGGAATTGAAAAAGGTTTGGCAAATTCATTGCTTGTTAAAGTCAACCAAATCGGAACTTTAACGGAAACCTTAGAGGCTGTGTCTATGGCGCAAAGAGCAGGGTATAGCGCCGTTATGTCGCACCGCAGCGGAGAGACAGAAGATGCTACTATCGCTGATTTGGCTGTTGCTACCAATTGTGGGCAGATTAAAACAGGCAGTTTGGCGCGTTCGGATAGATTAGCAAAATATAATCAACTCATCCGTATTGAAGAAGAATTAGACAGTAGTGCAATATATCCTGGTGCCTCAATATTCCAGTAAAATGCTGTAATTAATTTTATAAGCGTCTATGTTATGCTGATGTTGATTTTTCATCTTAAACATGGTGCATAGCATTTATGAATCATAGGCTAAGAAAACGTAAATCTAATATAAAAAGCATCCTCATTCCAATTTTTGCTTTAATTTTACTATTGGCAATTGCCAGCTATGCTCTGCTTGGACCAACTGGCATATTAGCTTGGGCGGATTATAAATCAGCCATCAGCTTGCGTAAACAAGAGCTTATCGATCTTAAACAAGAGAGAGATGCGCTCAAAAATCGCGTTAGATTGCTTGAGAAAGATAATGTCGATCCAGACCTAGCAGGAGAATTAATGCGTAGAGATTTAAATGTGGTTGCACCTGACGAAGTTATCATACCGCTTGAATGATAGGAATTAGTTGGAGACCATATATCTATAGTAATTATATTATATTTTTAATAATTAAATTGCACTAAAATTACAGAAATAGATAGGTTATTCTTTGAATAAAATATTAGCTCTACATATTCATTTTTTTTAGGAAAATATTATTTTCCTCTAGGGAATCCAAAGATATTTAGATAAAGTATCATGAATCTACCAAAACAAAAATTAGGAATTATAATTGGCAAAATCAGCTAGTCCCAAAAAAAATAATGTTAAAAGCAAAAAAGCGGCTTCATCACAACTTATTCCAAACAGAGAACGCCCAGATGAACCAGAGCGTTACTCAGCGGATAAAGAGACTTTGTTGGCATTTTACAGAGAAATGTTGTTGATTCGCCGTTTTGAGGAAAAAGCGGGGCAATTATATGGCTTGGGCCTCATTGGCGGGTTTTGCCACCTATATATAGGTCAAGAAGCCGTGGTGGTCGGTTTGCAAAGTGCAATCGAACCTGGAAAAGATAGCGTGATTACGGGATATCGAGATCATGGTCATATGCTAGCGTGTGGAATTGACCCAAATATTGTTATGGCCGAACTGACTGGCCGAGAAGCTGGAATTTCTAGGGGCAAAGGCGGCTCTATGCATATGTTCTCTGTTGAACATGGTTTTTATGGTGGGCATGGCATTGTCGGAGCGCAAGTATCACTGGGCGCAGGATTAGCATTTGGTCATAAATACAAGGAAGATGGCGGTATATGCCTTTCTTATTTTGGCGATGGCGCATCTAATCAAGGCCAAGTCTATGAGAGTTTCAATATGGCAGAACTATGGAAGCTCCCTGTGATTTTTGTGATTGAAAATAATCAATATGCAATGGGAACGAGTGTAAATCGCGCATCTTCAGAAGATCAATTATATAAGCGCGGTGATAGCTTTCGCATTCCCGGTATTCAAGTAGATGGTATGGATGTTTTGGCAGTGCGCGGTGCGGCCGAAGTAGCAGTGGATTGGGTGCGCAGCGGGAAAGGCCCGATTTTGCTTGAAATGAAGACATATCGTTACCGAGGTCACTCTATGTCAGACCCTGCTAGATATAGAAGCAGAGATGAAGTGCAAGAAGTCCGTGATAAATCAGACCCTATTGAACGTGCAAAAGGGGAATTATTAGAGATGGGCATGAAAGAAGATGAATTGAAAGCAATAGATAAAGAGATACGTAAAATAGTCAGCGATTCCGCTGATTTTGCGGAAACGTCGCCTGAACCTGATGCAAAAGAATTATATACTGATATTTTGGTGGAGCAATATTGATGGCTATAGATTTAAAAATGCCCGCACTATCGCCTACTATGGAAGAAGGCACGCTTGCGCGTTGGCTCGTGAAAGAGGGCGATGAAGTGAGCAGTGGTGACATTATTGCTGAGATTGAGACGGATAAAGCGACAATGGAATTTGAAACGATCGAAGAAGGGACTATTGGTTCTTTATTGGTTGCAGAAGGTAGTGATAATGTAAAAGTTGGTACGGTTATTGCCACTCTCATTGGTGAAGATGAAGATGCGACTTCTTCATCTGAGGCCGGTGAAAATTCAGGAGTAGTTGATACAGAAACTCCAGCCGAAGTTGTTACCATAAGCAATGATATTGCTCCGCCAGTGATTGTGCGAGCAGATGATCCATCGGTACCAGAAGGTACAATAATGAATAATATGACCGTACGTGATGCATTGCGTGATGCTATGGCCGAAGAGATGCGCAAAGATGAGCGCGTTTTTGTGATGGGTGAAGAAGTGGCTGAATATCAGGGTGCTTATAAAGTAACACAGGGTTTATTGGCTGAATTTGGTGATAAACGCGTGATTGATACGCCGATTACTGAATATGGTTTTGCTGGAATTGGTACGGGCGCTGCTATGGGTGGCTTGAAACCAGTGATAGAATTTATGACCTTTAATTTTGCGATGCAAGCCATCGACCATGTCATAAATAGTGCTGCTAAAACCAACTATATGTCTGGTGGTCAAATGCGCTGTCCCATTGTTTTTCGTGGCCCTAATGGTGCGGCTAGCAGAGTTGGCGCACAGCATAGTCAAAATTATGCACCTTGGTATGCATCGGTTCCAGGCCTTATTGTTATCTCACCTTATGATTCGGCTGATGCTAAAGGATTGTTAAAAGCAGCCATTCAGAGCGAAGACCCCGTAGTATTTTTAGAGAATGAAATGCTCTATGGTCGTAGCTTTGATGTGCCAGATCTAGCAGACCATATATTACCAATTGGTAAGGCACGCATCGTACGCGAAGGCAATGATATAACGATTGTGTCTTATTCAATAGGAGTGGGACTATCACTAGAAGCTGCCGATATGTTGGCAGAAGAAGGAATTGATGCTGAAGTTATCGATTTACGTACCATTAGGCCGCTTGATAAAGAAACAGTTTTACAGAGCCTTGCAAAAACAAATAATTTGGTGGTAGCCGAGGAAGGGTGGCACATATGTTCAGTAGGTAGCGAGATTATTTCCATTTGTATGGAAGAGGGGTTTGATAATTTGGATTCACCCGTGACGCGCGTTACTAATGAGAATGTCCCTATGCCTTATGCCGCTAATTTAGAGAAATTGGCACTTATTAATGCAGATAAAATTGCGACCACTTGCCGTGATATATTAGGTCTGTAAATTTACAGACCTAATATTATTTTTCATTTGTGTTAAGAGTTAGAAACTCCTGTGACTACCGCAAAAGAACCGCTGACTATTTGGCAATCCAGAAATATTACTTAGGCGCTGGTCTATTCTTTCACGAACAACAAATGCAGCTGTATAAGTTATTCTTTCACCTTCTTCAAAAAATTGTGTAGTAATAGGATTGTTGATTAATGGCTGATAATCATAATATATCTCAACAAAGTTAATAGGGCTTGTAGGAGTGGCTGCTATCTGATTAGCTGCAGTGCCAAAGCCATTTACAAGAGAGCCGTTAAATTGACCGTCATTGGTTCTGCCAAAGGCTGAACGCAAATTACTACTTGATCCCAATTCACCATAACACCGTTGCCATCTAACCCAATTGCCTTCGTCGGCGCCTGTAAGACCATTGTGGATTAATTGTGTTAATACGATGCGGCCATTCTCACCAATATCAATTTGGCCTGATGTCGCATCGGCCCCAAAGAAAATTTCATTCACACCAACTTCATCCATTTGGTCGACGGTTCTGGCTGCATTATCAGCGACCAACATAGCAAGTTGGCTAAGTTGTTGATGTACAAGTACATAGTTAACAGTTTCTAAGCCAGCCATACCTGCTAATAATATTACGGGTAACCCAAGTGCGAATTCTATAAGAGCCACGCCTTTATTATTTTTTTTAAGTTTTTTTAGCGCGCTTCTGAGGTTGACAGGGCGTCTTTTTATTTTTTTAGAATGCAACACTTACACCTCCTACTATACAATATCGTTGAATGGCGAGAGGAGTTTGTTCCTCAAAAGGCTGGTTTCTGCTCGCGGATGTGGCTGAAATGTTCAACCTATCTGAAAATCCAAGGAAACCAGCAACACCAAGCAGTTGAGGTGAATCAATTGTAATTGTATAAGTTACAACATCATCAGCACCGCCCAAACCAGATTGACCCAAATCAGTATCATGGCTGGCATTGCCATTAACATCATCAAAGCAATCGCCTTCTTCTACGACATCATTGCTATTGATATCATTGGTTATCGTTTCAGGTTGACCGATTCCAGCAAAATCAAAATAGCTACTGGTTGTTATATCAACATTGGCACCATTTAATAAAACAGGAGATAATAGTTCATTCGCCAAATCTTCGACATCAGCTTGGGTTGATGTCCCAACAGTTGCTTCCCTAGCAATGCGGTGTGATACGGATTGAGTCATCATGTTCAAATAAGCTTGATAACCCAATTCTGTTAACCCCATAATGACTGTCATTAATGGAACAAATAAAATGGAAAATTCGACAAGAGTTGAACCTTTTTCATCTTTCTTTGTTTTAGAAATAATATTTTTTATCATTATGAAAGCCTCAATCCACCAATTTGGTTGGCAATGGTTGCAAATGCTTTAATCAACTCGTCTTGGTCAGTAACTACAAAGGCTTGTTCTGGCGTAGATGCACAGTTTTCCATTAAAGGACTAACTACGGCAGCACCGTCGATTTCTACGACCCAAATTGTAATTCCCATACTCTTGACTCGCTCGCATACAAGCGAGAAACGTTTTTCTTGCGCAGCTGTAAGGGTAGTTGTACTCGATCCTGGAGGTGCAATTTGTCCTTCAACGGCATGAAAACCATTAACATCATAATCATCTTGTCTAATAAACATATTACCATCAGTCATGAAAACAATATGGCGCGTGATGGGTCGTCCATTGGGTGCATCATTGTTTCTAGCAGCGAATAATCCTGTAGGAGATATTAGGCGTGCAGCCCATACCATACCTATGGTATGATTAGTGATTAATCTTAATTTTAAATCCTGAATATAGGATTGTAAGTCATCACTTGTGCCTTCATCATAAGCCGCATATGATCGTAAATTGCGTGTTTCTGATGGACAACGTGCCAAATTTTGTGGATTTGGTAAGCTTGTATTGTCCTTGAAATGTAAATTTACAGGATTCCCAAAATGAATAACACTAGGCCAATGGGGGGTCCAGCGTGTTGATGGATCATCTGTTGGAATTAGATCAATTTCTAGATCTAGCGCACCGCTAGGTATAGATGTCGCAGATGCAGGAATATTAACTGTTGGTCTTTCAACAATACAACCTTCCCATCTTTCTGTAACCCCAATTGGTTCAGAACGTAGTTGGGCTTCCGGATTGGCTGGATCAATTGAATCTGTATAACTCGTAAAAAATACATTCCTAAAGCCGTAATCTATTGCTCCATGCGTTCTATTAATTCTGCGTGAATGTAGCTGCTTAACTCTTGTATTATTGGTCGCTAATAGAGATCCCGTTCCCTCACCAATTAACCATCTGTCACCCAAACCATTGCCATCATAGAGGATACGTCCAACATTTACATTGCCAGCATAAGGAACAAAACCATATCGAATACGGTTATTGTTGGTGCCACCACCTGGGCCAATCGTATTATAGAAATTTTCAACAGCAAGTTTGAGCGCGTCAATTCGCCTTGCTCCCGAAGGTAAGAGACGGTTCATGGAAAGTGTAGTATCAAGGGACAGCATGATATCAACATTGCCCACATCGATAGCAGAATCACAATTAACGCCTACATCAATCTCAGTTTGGCCAAAAATACGAAATAATGTTGTCGGTACAGAAACATTGGCACTTGCGGAAATAGAACCTGCTTCGCTTCCTTCGGCTAATTGGAAAGTGCTAGCATCTGTATCAATTCCAAAAGTACCATTCGTAAAATTATACTGAAAGAACTTTTGGCCTTCATCTTGCGCAGCTGTATCTGTCAAGATAGAGGGGTCTGTCATTGATCTGCGCGCGGCCAATACGCCAGTATCACATGCCTGTTGCAGACGCGTGCGGGTCATATAGCCTCTGCCCAAATCTACTGCACTACCAATAATTCCAATGATAGGTACTAGAGAAGCAACCAGAATGATCAATGTATTGCCTGCTTGGTCTTTCAACAGGCTTCTAATTGGTTTAGATTTTAAAAATCTTGATTTATGTTTGATCATTATTTTACCTTTACTCGCTCATATAACTTCTAGCGTGCTTATTAGAGGCAAAGTGGTGAGTAACTCCTCAACGTATAAGGTAAACAAAATCTTTACCTTGATTTTCCCCATAAATTCGTGCGTAAAATAATGTATGTTTGACGCCAAAGCTGCAATTTCACCTCCTCAGAGGCTATCTTTGATATATTTACAAGAGGAATTACGGCCTCTGTTAACCTTATTTTTGTTATTGGATAGAAGGATTGAGGATATTATCTTAAATATGAATGAAGCTATGATCGCACAAATAAAGTTAGCTTGGTGGCGCGACACAATCAAATTAGATGTAAAACCGAAAGGGGAGCCTCTAGTCAAAATGATAGAAGATATTCAAAATCAATATTGCGATCTTGACGTCACAAATGCACTAATTTCTCATATTAATGGATGGGAATATCTTATATTAAACGAAGAAAGTTTGAGTAATGATGATCTTTATCGATATGCAACAGAACGTGGTGGGGCTTTTTTTAGCCTTATTGCAACAGCATGTGGCCAAACCGAATTAAGACAAGGCTATCGAGATTTAGGATGTATCTGGGCTTTATCATTGTTTTTCAATAATGGTAACAAGGATGCTGAAAGAGCTAGAATATTAGCAAATGAATATTATAATTCTATTGATTATAAACAATTATCACGATTAATAAGGCCATTATCCTTATTAACTTTTCCAGCCATTCATGCATTGAAGACAAATGGAAAAAAACAAGATGGTATTTCCTTTGGATTCGCTTATATTTGGCATGCTATTAGTGCGAAGTAGGGGATTAATTTTAAAATTAGAGGATTGTGAATGATGTCAAAATATCTGATCGGCGGTCTTTTTGCTATATTAGCAATCTCAGTTGGTTTATTTTGGTGGCAATCCAATGCTAGTGTCCCGCTATCTATTCCTAATTCTCCACCACCAGAAGCCCAAATTGATCCTGTAGAAATTGATAGTCTACCAGAGGCAGACCCTAATGCTCCTCAATTTGGAAAAGCGCCTCCTAATCCACCACGTGCGTCTATATTGAGCAGAGAAGAGCGTCGATTTAATCGTTATGATCTGGACCGTAATGATGAGATTAGCCGTATTGAGATGATGGCAAGTAGAACAAAAGCCTTTAAGAAACTAGATGTTGATGGTAATAATTTACTAACATTCGAGGAATGGGCTATTACAACAAGCGATAAGTTTGCTAAAGCAGATAGTGATAATAATAAAAAATTAACCCGTAGCGAGTTTAAAACGACAAAAGCAAAAAGATCAACCAAACCGAAATGTAAATGTTAGATTAGTAAGATGTTTTGCTGATTCATCCATTGTTGTAGAGCTTCTCTTGCCCGTGACGTCATAGCGGCTTTGCGTTCTTTTTTATGAACGCGTTTTCCTAGCGGTTCAAATAGGCCGAAATTTATATTCATTGGTTGATAGGATTTAGCATCAGCATCCCCCGTTATATGCCCCAACAATGCCCCCATTGCAGTAGTGGCTGGTGGTAGGTTAACCTTGCGATCTAAAATTTCAGCGGCTGTGCTGATTCCTGCGAATAAGCCCACCGCACTACTTTCAACATAGCCCTCACATCCGGTTATTTGGCCAGCAAAGCGAATATGGGGTGCTGATTTTAGACGTAAGTCCCTATCCAATAATTTCGGCGAGCAAATAAATGTATTGCGGTGCAATCCGCCAAGCCTCGCGAATTCGGCATTTTCTAAGCCAGGTATCATGCGTAAAACATCGGTTTGCGCACCATATTTGAGCTTGGTTTGAAAACCAACCATATTCCAGATTGACCCTTGTTTATTATCCTGTCGCAGTTGAACCACGGCATGCGCCCATCGCCCCGTTGCAGGATTGTCGAGGCCTACAGGTTTCATTGGACCATAACGTAACGTATCCAATCCACGCGAGGCCATGACCTCAATAGGCATACAACCTTCAAAATAAGGCGTGTTTTTTTCCCATTCTTTGAAATCTGCTGTCTCGCCAGTGGTCAAGGCTTCATGAAAAGCAAGATATTGGGATTCATCCATAGGACAATTGATATAGTCTTTACCATCGCCTTTATCCCAGCGCGATTGATACCAAGCTATGTCAAAATTAATGCTGTCCTTATAGACGATCGGCGCAATAGCATCGAAGAAGGCGAGGGACTCTTGGTCGGTTTTTTCGATGATTTGTTGTGCTAATGCCATGGCCGTTAAGGGACCAGTTGCAACAATGGTGTGTCCTTCGCTGGGTAATATGTTTATTTGCTCGCGTACAATATGGATATTTTCATGCGCTGATAATCTATCTTCCACTTCTTTTGAAAATATATCACGATCAACAGCTAATGCTGATCCTGCTGGTACTTTAGCAACTTCTGCGCATGCCATAATAATCGAATTTAATTTACGCATTTCTTGATGGATAAGACCAACTGCATTATTTTCAGCATCATCGCTGCGAAAGCTATTAGAGCAGACAAGTTCTGCCAATCCATTGCCTTGATGAGCGGGTGTCATACCGCCGCCACCGCGCATTTCGGATAGGCGCACTTTAATACCGCGATTGGCCAATTGCCAAGCTGCTTCTGTTCCAGCTAGACCGCCGCCAATGATGTGAACTTGATGTTCAAAACCATTTGAATCTCTTTTCAAAACAATTCGCCTTTTTAATGTGCAATTGCGCTATAAGGGATTTTATCGTTGTGAATAGTAACAAATCTATACTGTTGCAAAATATCATTCATATTTGAAGTGGCATCTACCCTCTTTCTTGACAATTATGATAATATTAGGTCATATTATCTTTGCGAGGGGGAAGTATGGAACAAGATCTAGCACACAGAAGGCCGTTTCTTTTTCTAAGCCTTATTATAGCAATTGCTTACCCTATTAGCTTTTATGTAAACATGCCCGATCCGGTTATGATTGCATGGAAAATTGCAGCAGTTGGTGGCTTAGCACTATATGCATTGCGAAACCACAGCCATGGGAATTTTTTAATATTAGCTGCGTTTCTAACTTTTTATGCGCTAGGTGATGGATTGGTAGAACTTAAACTTATCTGGGGCGCTGCTGCATTTGCCATTGGCCATATTATCGCCATTTATCTATTTAGCCGCCACAGGCGTCCGCAATTAAGTCCAAGCCAAAAAACACTTGTACTTGTTATACCAATAATAGTGCCTAGCATAGCCTATACGATAGTGCGTTCTCCAACAGAAGTTGGTTTTGATGCTGCGCTATATAGTTTTTTACTTTCACTTATGGCAGCCATGGCATGGAGCAGCGCATTCCCGCGTTATCGCACGGGATTGGGAGCTATATTGTTCATAATATCAGATTTACTATTATTTTCTCGACTAAAAATTGGCGATGACAATTTATTATTGAATCTATCAATCTGGTATAGCTATTATTTTGGTGTATTTTTAATCACCACAGGGATTGTTCAGACTTTACGTAAAAAGGAAGTTAGACGCGTTATGCCGCAATAGTCGTTCGGTGCAATAAACGATCATGGCCTTCATATCCGCCAGTCGCGCAGTGTAATACAGATCGATTATCCCACATAATTAGCATATTGGCTTTCCATTTATGGCGATAGATAAATTCTTCCTTGCTTTGCCAAGCATATAATTCCATTAATTTGGCTTGGGCTTCACTCGTTTCCATATCCTTAATACCGATAATATAACCAAAACAGCTAAATATGCCTAATTTTCCTGTCTCTGGGTGAGCACGAACTATAGAATGTTCTTGCGTATCAAAGGCGCTTTCATCGGGAATAATATCCATCGAACGCCCCTTATCATTATTACCATAAGCTCCCGTTGGTGCATAGGCTAATTGTGCGCTGTGAATACCGATTTTATCGCTCCAAAAATCACGCATCTCTTGCGGCAAAGCATCATAAGCTATATGCTGATCGGCAAATAATGTGTCGCCACCAACAGGAGGGATAGTAAGGCCAAACAAGCATGTACCCGCTGGCGGATTGCCTTGGAAACTCCAATCACTGTGCCAATTCTCCGCAAATAGTGGTGTTTTCTCATCAGCATTGCGGCGAATAGCGGCTATATTGGTGCGGCCTTCAATCGGTTTGAAAAATGGATCAATCCCAAAATCACCAAAATACTGGGTAAAGCATTCTAAATCATCGTCACTCATTGCTTGATTAGGAAATGAGAGGACATGGTGCTCTAACCATGCTGCACGAATGGCTGCTATTTGGTTGCTGCTAAGAGGTTGCGTTAAATCAATGTCTGTAACGCTTGCACCGCAAGCTTGTCCTGAAACCTCAATCATCATGCTAATATTCTCCTTGAGAGAATATCAGCATATATATTCCCTAATATCAATCATCTGTTTGAGTAGATTCCGAACTTGCTTCACAACCCTTCTCTTCTGCGCTTTCATCAATTTTAGCCGCCCCAACAACAGTTTCGCCAGAACCAACATCGAATAATTTAACGCCAGAGCTATTACGGCCTATTACCCGCATATCGGCAACGCTCATACGGATTAATTTCGCTTGATCGGTCACAAGCATAATTTGTTCGCCATCTTTGGCAGGGAAACTAGCCACAACGGTACCATTGCGCTCGATATTATCGATATTGGAAATGCCTTGACCACCTCGGCCAGACTGGCGATATTCAAACGCGCTTGATCTTTTGCCATAACCATTGGCGCAGACCGTTAAGATAAATTCTTCATTTTGTACAAACTCAGCAACACGTTCAGTGGATAAAGAACTCTCATTTTCATTATCTTTCCATGGGGCTGCTTTCAAATAAGCATCACGTTCTTCTGTATCTGCTGCGAATGCTGATAGGATCGACATAGAAATAACTTCATCATCACCTTTTAATGTAACGCCGCGCACGCCCGTAGAGGTGCGGCTTTGGAAAGAGCGGACGGCTGTGCCTGCAAAACGAATGGCTTTACCATTTTTGGTCGCGAGCAGCACATCATCATCTTCATTAAGCAATTGCACACCGATTAGATGATCATTACTATCCTCATCAAATTTCATAGCAAATTTGCCATTTGATGGAATATTGGTGAAGCTGTCCATACTATTGCGGCGCACACCGCCCTTGGCCGTCGCGAACATGACGTGCAAATCACCCCATTCATCTTCATCTTCGGGCAGCGTTAGAATAGTCGATATGGTCTCGCCTTCGGATAGAGGCAGCAGATTCACCATCGGACGGCCTTTGGTTTGTGGCCCGCCTTCTGGGAGCTTCCAGACCTTTAAACGGTAAACTTTGCCGTGCGTGGAAAAGAATAATACGGGCGTATGTGTGGATGTAACAAAGAGCTCCGTAATGGCATCTTCGTCTTTAGTAGCCATGCCTGCACGGCCTTTGCCGCCGCGCCGCTGTGCTCTAAATGTATCAAGCGGGGTACGTTTGATATAACCCCCATGGGTTACGGTAACCACCATTTCTGCACGCTCCATAAGATCTTCATCTTCTAAACCATCCCATGCTGGCGCAATTTCAGAAACACGCGGGGTCGCAAACTCATCGCGTACGGCGACGAGCTCATCGCGCATAACGCTATATAATTTAATACGATCAGAAAGAATTAAGAGATATTCTTCTATATCTATTGCAAGTTCTTTTAATTCCTTAGCAATTTCATCACGCCCTAGAGCTGTCAAACGGTGCAAACGAAGCTCTAAAATCGCACGAACCTGTACTTCGCTGAGCGAATAACTATCGCCATCTACATCTTTTTCGATGGCTTCAACCAGCTTTATATAAGGTGCTATTTCAGCAATCGGCCAGTCGCGTGCTAGCAGAGCAGCTCTTGCTTCAGGAGGGGTTGCCGAACCACGAATGATTTTAACCACTTCGTCCATATTGGTAACGGCAACAACCAATCCAAGCAAAATATGGGCTCTCTCTCGCGCTTTGTTGAGTTCAAACTTGGTGCGACGCGTGATGACTTCTTCGCGAAATTTGATGAAGGCTTCAACAATATCACGCAGGTTTAATATCTCTGGCCTTCCGCCCCTAATGGCCAGCATATTAGCGGGAAAGCTCGATTGGGCAGGGGTATGGCGCCACAATTGATTGAGTACGACATCGCTGGTGGCATCACGGCGCAAGTCCAAAACAATACGCACACCTTTGCGGCTTGATTCGTCCCTTATGTCAGAAATACCTTCGATACGCTTGTCTTTGGCCGCATCTGCAATTTTTTCAACCAAGCCTGATTTACCGACTTGGAATGGGATGGACGTTAAAACGATTGAACGCTTGTCTCCGCGGGATTCTTCAATCACATGGCGGCTACGCTGCATGATAGAACCGCGTCCTTCACGATATGCCAATTTAGCACCTGATTGCCCTAAAATTAAGGGAGCAGTTGGAAAATCTGGGCCTGGTACAATTTCAATTAGCTTATCTATGCTGATGGCTGGGTTTTCCATATAAGCAAGACAAGCGTTGATAACTTCGCCCAAATTATGCGGCGGGATATTGGTGGCCATACCAACGGCAATGCCGCCAGCGCCATTAACAAGCAGGTTGGGAAAGCGCGCTGGCAGGACTTGCGGTTCTTGTAAACTACCATCATAATTGTCCTGAAAATCAACTGTGCCTTTATCCAAATCGGCAAGCAAACTATTACTAACCTTGGCAAGCCGCGCTTCGGTGTAACGCATGGAGGCTGGATCATCGGGATCCATCGAGCCAAAATTACCCTGACCATCAACCAATGGTACGCGCATCGACCAATCCTGAACCATACGGGCTAAGGCCATGTAAATAGCGCTATCACCATGCGGGTGATAATTGCCCATAACGTCGCCGACAATTTTTGCCGATTTGCGGTATGGTTTTCCTGCGACAAATCCGCCTTCCTGTGATGCATATAATATACGGCGATGCACAGGTTTTAGGCCGTCCCGTACATCGGGAAGCGCGCGTGATACGATAACCGACATGGCATAGTCCAAATAGCTAGACTTCATTTCATCGACAATATCAATCGGTTGAATGTCTGATGGATCAATGGCTATTGTTTCGTCGCTCACGCGATATTCCCCTCGGATAAATGATAGAAAATTGATAGCCTATATGGATTAAACATACTAGCGTTACGGCATAGAAACCTGTTGTTTTAAACAGTTTATCCACAGTTTCGATTGTTATATATAAGGCTAGCAGTGGTTATGGTGTAATTATGCTGCCATCCCATGATAATAATGAACCGCTATGTTCAGCAGGACATTGTAGTAAAACATCTAATATTTGTTTGGCTGCTCTTTCAGGTGTGAAGAGTTTTTCAGGCCTTACATTGCGTTGAAAGGGTTTGCTAAGTTTGGTGTCTACTGTTCCAGGGTGTAGTCCAATTATGCGAGATAGCGGGTTTTTACGTTTCCATTCAATACTCAAATTTTTTATCATCATATTGAGGGCCGCTTTACTAGCACGATAGCTATGCCAACCGCCCAATTTATTGTCTGAAATACTGCCAACCTTTGCTGATAATATGCCAAAATATATGTCTTTATTACGCGGCATAAGTGGCAATAAATGTTTAGCAATTAGAGATGGGCCAATCATATTAAGAGTATAATTTTCGTGCGCGCGTTCTTGGGAGAATTGAGATATTTGTGTTTCTGGACGATTTATACTGTCAGACAAATAGCCAGTGGCAACAATTATAACAGTGGGCTTAAACTCTATTTCTCTAAGAGATTGGGCAAGATTAAAAATTGATTGCTCATCGTAATAGTCAATTAAAAAATCGGCATTTTTGCTATGAGCGACTCCTATTATATCCGAAACATCATTATCAGAACTCATTGTTTCAAACAGGGCTTGCCCGATTCCGCCAGTGGACCCTATTATGATAATTTTATGGTTCATGAGATGCTTCTATATCAAGATGTATAAATTTGCTAAGTAAATGTGTAAATATCTATTTTTTGTTACAGCTTACTTCATTCAACTCTAATTCATGCGTTGTAATATATGTTTGAAAATATCAAAATAATAGCTAATGAGCATAAAAATAGCTTATAACAATTTGGAGTTACATATGAAAATTCTCTCTCATTTCGCAATGGCAATTGCATTAATAAGTGCTAGCGCCTTGGTAAGTGTGCCGCAAATTGCATTTGCACAAAAAGGGAAGAAAGATAAGAAAAAAGTAGAAGAACAACAAGATGTCGGCCCTCAATTACAAGCTTCTGAGGGTTTTATAGCAAGCTATACTTCTGTTGAAGCATTGTTGACTGCAGGAGATACGCAAGGTGCGAAAGCTGGTTTAACAGGTTTAGAAACTGCGATAGCCAATGACAGTGATCGCTTTTACTTTGGCGATATTACACGAAAGATAGGTGTTGCACTTAAGGATAAAGCGCTAGAGATAAAAGGCATTGACACTATGCTGCCTAGTCCCTTCATGCCAGATGCAAATAAGCCTATTTTTCTATATATAAAAGGTACATATGATAATAGCTTGAAAGATTATACATCGGCTATTTCAAATCTAAGACAGTCCTATGATTTGGGTTTTCGCAGAGGGAGTATAGAAACTTTTTTGGGGATAGTCTATAGTAATAATAAGCAAGCACAAGAGGCTATAACATGGTATGAACGTGCTGCAGACACCTTGGCTGCGCAAGGATCAAACCCTGATGTAATTAAATTATATGGTAATATGGTTATTGCCGCCATTGAGAGTGAAAATGGGGGTTTGATTGATTCAACATTCCGCAGAGTATTATCTAAGACTATGGATAAAAATCTATGGCATGATGGCTTAACGCAGCTTATGTCTATATCTGATTTTAACGACCAAGAAATTCTTGATGTTTTAAGATTGATGCGTGCAACTGATACAATATTGTTTGTAAATGAATATAGTGAATATATAGAAACCGCTGATCCTCGGCGTTTGCCCAATGAAGTTTTAGAAATATTGCAATTGGGGGAAAGTAGGGGGCATATCAATGTTAACGATATAACATTTAAAGAATTTAAAACTGTAGCCTCTTCAAGAATCGCCGCTGATAAGGCTGATCTTCCTGCTGCTGAACGTGATGCATTAAATAGTGCGTCGGGGAACAGCGCTAGGTCAACGGCAGATGCTCTTTTATCTTATGGCGAGTATGAACGTGCTATCAAGATGTATAAGTTGGCCCTTGAAAGAGGAGGAGTAGAAGTTGATCGTACTCGTAATCGCCTTGGTATTGCATTGTTAAAAAATGGTAATTTAGAAGAAGCTAAAAGTAATTTTGCAGCGCTGACAACAGCAAATAGAAAAAAGATTGGTGAATATTGGACAATATATACTAATAATCTACAAAATCAAAATAATAGTACACCAACATCCACGGTCAATTAATAGTTGAGCATATTGTTGAAACTGAGCCGCCTGTTATGGCGGCTTTTTTATATCTATGGTATTTCACTAGTCACTATGTTCGGGATTGGCACGCCTGGCATATCTTTAGCGGTTCTGATTGTGAGAGACGTTTTGATACTTACTACATTGGGAGCTGATGTCAGCTGAGATGTCAGTAATTCTTGAAAAGATTGAAGGTCTTTAGCAACTATTTTCAAAATAAAATCAATTTCACCATTCAGCATATGGCATTCTCTAATATCTGGAATTGATTTAATATGGTTTTCGAACGCTTTAAGATCTTCTTCTGCTTGGCTTTTAAGACTTACCATAGCAAATACAGTTATACGGTAACCCAATGAAGATTGATCAACATTAGCATGATAGGATTTTATCACCCCACTATCTTCTAAGGCTCTTATACGTCTCAAGCAAGGTGGAGCAGTTAGGCCTACTGACTTTGCTAGCTCAACATTAGTTTTACGGCCAGTCTCTTGTAGTTGCGATAATAATTTCAAATCGATTTCATCTAAGGTGATATTTGGCATATCCCTGTAATATCATTATTATAACAATGGTCAATCTTATAACTTAATAATAGTGAAACATTATTATTAGCTACTGAATTTGTCCCATTGTGTGACGTGATAAAAGTGGGGCTTTTGTAAGGGAGAGAATAAAGCTAACAACAGATTAAATTTGTAATTTAGAAACTGGGATAGACACAGTGCGATTTGATGACCGGCTAAAAACAGCACTAATGCAACCTGTTGATAATGGCGCTAGAGCTATGACACAATGGACACAATTGATTGATCTATTATCACAACATCCGCGTCGTATTGATTCTAACCTTATATCCGATGGGCTGCATAAATTAAGAATACTTATGGATTTGGTTGACGAAAAGCATAAGATTAATTCTATGCATTCGATAATGGGCCGCTTGGAATCTCCGCCATTATTGCAATTATTGGTAGGTGATACAGCTTCTGTTGCGCTTAATGCTATTAGAGCAGCAAATTTTAGTGACGAACAATGGTCAAGCCTCATTCCTTTATTACCTTCTCGCACACGTGGTTTTTTACGAAACAGAGAAGATTTAGGTGTTAAATCAAAAGCAGCCTTGGCTATTTGGGCAAGTGCTGATTTTATTTTGCCTGCTCGTGAAAAGTCGGAGCAAGAAATCAGTGCCAAAGAAGAAAGTTTAGAAACTGAACTAGCCAATAATATTTCGGATAATGACTCTATTTTGCTAAGGGATAATTTAAAAGAATTAGATGAAACTCTTATTCTTGGCGTTGCAGACATTGACAATATAGCGGATAAACCAAAATCAACTGGATTATCTGAGGCTGTGCCTAATAAATTAAATATCTCAGAGCTGTCCCAAGAAATGCCAGAAGCTACTTCTGTTAATCGTCAGCGAATAGATGAGATTGTTAAAAAAATTGAGAATTTGCGCAGCAGTCGCGAGCATTATGATGCTCCGCAACTTCCATTTGAAGGTGGATTTGATGCAGAAGCGCGATATGTGGCTGAAATTTATTTTGCGACAGATAGTCATGGAACCATTAATTGGGTTGATGGCGTACCACGCGGAGCTCTGGCGGGTACAAATATTGCCGAAGCATCTTATGATGATTCACCAGGGACTGATGCTGCTGGTGCATCCAGCTTTAGGCAGCGTATTGCATTTGAGAATGTGAGAATGAAATTATGCGGTTCTGATATTATAGAAGGTGATTGGCGTATTAATGCAGTACCGTTTTTTGATTCTTTAAGTGGCCGATTTAAAGGTTATAAAGGTATATTGAGAAGGCCCAACATAGTTGAAACTGCTGGAGTGATTCAAGGCAGTCATAATAGATATGATTCAAATTTTGAAGGTGAATCATCTGATAATTTGCAACAATTAATACATGAGCTACGTACTCCATTAGGGGCGGTAATCGGATTTGCCGAAATCATTGAACAACAATTATTTGGTCCTGCTTCAGCAGAATATCGTGCATTGGCAAAAACTATATTGGAAGAGGGAAATAGATTATTATCTGGTTTTGATGATTTAAATATCGCTGCAAAAATTGATTCAGGAAATTTCCAAGCCTCTCTTGGTCTTACCAATATTGATTGGCTGTCAAAAAAAATTCATATCACTTTGCAACCCTTACTAGAAAGTGAGAATATTACATTAGATATAATATATGGTGATAATCTAAGAGCATTAATGGTTGATAATGAGGAAGCAGAGAGATTATTGGTTCGACTATTATCGACTTTAATAACGGCTAGTGATTCTGAAGAGACACTTATCGGACGCTGGGAAACATTATCTGGCGAATGTCCCATAAATCAATTTTCCCTTACAATGCCATCACAATTGCAATCCATGAACGAAAAACAATTGTTAGAAAGTGGCCTAGAACATACGGAAAACCATAGGTCTCCGCTATTAGGTTTGGGTTTCTCTCTGAGATTAGTAAGAAATTTAGCAAATAATTTAGGAGGTAGTTTACTATTCTATAATGATATTGTTATACTAACTCTTCCAGCCTTTAAAGAAAGATTTATTGAAAAGGCTGAAAATAATTTGGATTAACTGAAGAGAGGTTATTAAAATGGCCAAAGACAAACAATTTGGCTTGTTACGTAACTTATCAATAAATCAGAATATAGTCCAATTTAATCAACCCCGATATGTAATTACAGTAGATACCGAAGAAGAGTTTGACTGGGATAAACCATTTAGCCGTGATCAACATGGTCTTAGTCATATTCCTGCCATAGATAGATTTCAAAAACTCTGTAATATTAATAATGTGAAACCTATATATTTGGTAGATTATCCGATAGTTAATAATCCGCAAGCTGCTGAGTTTATAAAGCATTATTGTGATTCTGGTTCGGCTGATATTGGAATTCAATTGCACCCTTGGGTTAATCCTCCATTTGATGAAGAAGTAAACTATTATAATAGCTATTCTTGCAATTTGCTACCTGAATTGGAGCGTGCAAAATTGACCAATTTATACAATCTGATTGTTCAAAAATTTAATATGAATCCTCAGATTTATAGAGCAGGTCGATATGGGGCTTGTACGAATACAATTTCGATATTAAATGATTTGGGTGTAAAAATTGATACTTCGGTTCGATCAAGATTTTCTTATGCTTCACAATATGGACCTGATTATAGTAAATTTCCGATCAACCCTTATTGGATAACTGATAAAAAACTACTCGAACTTCCTATAACTAGTGTGTTTGCAGGGTTAATTGGAAATTTCAGTGATACTTTTTTTAATGATATATTTGATTCTAAAATAGCCAGATCATTATTATCGCGAACACATTTGATAGAGCGTATTGCCTTAACACCTGAAGGAACACCGATTAACAAAGCAATAAATGGTGTAAATAGAGCGTTGAAAGAAGGTGTCGAAATATTAAATTTCTCCTTTCATTCTCCGTCGCTTGCCGTGGGCTATACACCTTATGTAAGGACTGAAGAAGATTTAGAGAATTTTTATCTATGGTGGGAAACAATATTTGCGCATTTAGCAGATAAAGGCGTTAAAGCCGTTTCATTGGATGAAATTATTGCTTTATATTATGGCAAATAATCATAATGCATAATTATTGAAAATCGGCCTTGCGTTTTGCATTGTCTTTCCGCTATCGGGCTTGCATCAGTTTTTGATTATGGACCTGTAGCTCAGTTGGTTAGAGCTGGCCGCTCATAACGGCTAGGTCGGGGGTTCGAGTCCCTCCGGGTCCACCAAAAACTCTGATATAATTTGCTTAATTGCAAACTGGTCATAGACAGCATCAAAATCCGCTGTTAATGACGGATCATACTCCGACCAGAATATAGGAGTGTGAAAAAATTGTCGGGGAGTGGCGCAGGCTGGTAGCGCACCTGGTTTGGGACCAGGGGGTCGCAGGTTCGAATCCTGTCTCCCCGACCATTTATTAACTCATCTTCTTGCATTAATATTACACTCAAAATATTTACAGCAATGTAGGGGCTATGAATGCAAAAAAAGCTCCTAACATAAATATGAATATAGATATGCAATAGATATAGAGGCTGATACGCCTTAACCGTATGCAAGCACGCGCCAATTTTGGATCAGTTGGACATGGTAAGTAGCGGGCTTTCCATTGCCAATAGCCTGCCAGCGTTAATATAATAGCGGCTGCTGCAAAAACCCATAATTTATATTGTGATATCCATATTAGCGCTGGAAAAGCACTGGTTAGTCCCGCCAATGCAGCCCCAGCGCCTATGGTCACAAATAATGTGGGTAAAGCACAGCAAATTAATGTGCCTCCGCTTGTAAATAGCGATAATGCGGGAAGCAGAAACTCTCTTTTTGAATAGGCCTGCTTATCCAATATTGATTTTTCCATATAATCTCTAGCTTCGTTTAATGGAAATAGGGGTATAGCCTGTATCTTTGATGATCTTATTGATAAGGTTATTGGGAAGGGTTTTTCCTTTGACCATATCGATAGTAACAAATCCGCTTTCTAAATTGACATGCACCTTTTGCACACCAGCAATTTTACCAAATCTTTTCTGCATTTTGGTACGGCAGAGATCGCAAAACAGGCCTTTGACTTTTATAGTTATTGTCTCGCCTGTTGTATTTTGAACCGCATATGCAGCCTGTGTTGGGATTATCATATTGCTGGCGAAAATTAATGATGCCAGACTTATAACCATTATATTCTTATTCATAAATTTATCCTTTCATTACTATTAAAATAAAATCACGAGATTGGCCAATATACCGCCTTTATCATTCACCCCAATTTCTCCAACAACGGATCCTTTTACCATTCTGATAAATGGGGATGCTTGCCAATCATCACGGATGCCATCAAAACGATCTAGCTGTAAGGCCAGAAAGGGCTGTAGTTTTCCGTCTCTGGGGCGATGCAAGGCTATACCGCCGCGTAATGTCTGACGATATTGTGCTTCTCTATCATTTACGAATGTTGCCCGTGACGCATAGGCAATAAAGCTTTTGGTGTTGATATAGTCTGCACTGATCTGAATAGAGCCAGATAGATTGTCCGCGCCATTACTTCTCAGATTACCAATGGATGATGACATAATGAAATTTGCTTGACTTGATTTACCATTCAGCCTTTTGACAAGCCATGTTGCTTGAGGGCCAATAAATATATCATCATTATTGTCATTATAGCGTATGACGCCGCCAACAGAAATATTATAGCGGATAGAATGGTTGAATTCTGCAGAATGTTGCGATCCATTGTTTTGCACAACCAATGTTTGGCCGCCAGGGTAGCTTAATTGTTGAGCATATGCATCAGAAGCAGTTATTAATCCTGATAGTAGGCTTATAACTATAAAAAATGATCGGCATAGTTGCATATTTATAAGTTTCAAATTATTGTTGATATTACCAATTAATATATACCCCTATGGGGTATGTCAAGGAAATAATATATGACCCTTAAAATTGAGACTAAAGATAAAATCACACGGTTGAAACGTGTCGAAGGTCAGGTTCGGGGTATATCCAAAATGATAGAAGAAGACCGCTATTGCATGGATATATTGACGCAAATGCAAGCGGTGAAATCGGCTTTGGCAAAAGTTGAGAGTCAAATATTAAAAGATCATGCGGCTTGCTGCGTTGCAGAGGCTATTAACTCTGGCAATCAAGATGAGCAAAAAGAGAAATTCAGCGAATTAATTGATCTATTTGATAAAATGAAACGGTGATATAGTTAAAAAAATAAATTTTTAATTATAATCTATGAAAGTGATCAAGTGTAATTCATTCTTCTTCAACAGGATTATCCTTAGTTTCATCATCCTCAGAAATATCGGGCGTTTCTATCTCTGTGGGTTCGATGGCATCAATTTCGGCTTGTGCATCTGCTTCGATTATTTTTACTGCCTTAGCAGCAGCTTCCTTAATGGACTTTGCTTCTTTTTCAACTGCATCAACATTCTGCTCGATAATTTCTTCTAACTCTTCTTTATCGCTTTTTTGCGGTATTTCCTCGCC
>CALDZL010000011.1 GCA_937944295.1 uncultured Sphingorhabdus sp. | reverse complement strand
AAGTCGAAAATGCCTTTAACAGGCTCAAAGACTGGCGAAGAATTGCAACCCGATACGACAGATGCGCAGACATCTTCTTTGCCGCAATAACTATCGCAGCAATAGTTATATGGTGGATTTAATGAGTCCTGAGCCTAGTTTGTTAAAACACCGCTCAACTTGATTTCTCAAAGCATATGTTACTGTATCAAGCGGGATTTGCACTTTACGATTGATCTTGCTTGGTATTACAGGCGTTCCACCACGGTATATTATTGTATTGCGAATATGGTCACTATCATACCCACGATCTGCCAAGAATACCTGCCAAAAAAAGGCTCAAAGAAAGCCCACTCTATAGCTGCCATTAACAAGCAAGCCAAAATAATCTCCGCAAAATTATCTTGAATCATATGCGCGAGCTGTTGGAACCCAGTTTGTCAACACGACCTAAGTTTGGCGTTATAACTGTGATAAAGAAATTAACAACAATGTTTCTATAAGTTCAATGTGATTGAGGTGTCAATTTTTATATAGAACGGTCAATCATTTCCGGGGGCATGAAAACAATTGACCGTTTCTGTACGTAAGTCTAGGTAAAAGGGAGGACAGACTTACATATTCAAAATGACTGGACATCATTTATGACTTTATTACATCTAAAAACTAACGCAACGTTAATGCTACATGATTTCTCTATCATTTTAAAAAATCCACTCGCCTACACATTATCAATGCAATATTACTAACTGCTTTAATTGTAGTTAATGAATGCAACATCAAAGCATACCTTAATGTGACGTAACATTATCTGCCATCAAGGCGTAACATCTGGGTTGACATAGCCTATTTGTTACAAGGTAGCTTTAGGTTTAAACCCTGAGGTTACACATGACAAAAATAGGTTACGCAAGGGTCAGCACCGTTGACCAAGACTTTGATGGACAGGTCGCAAAACTTCAAGCTGAAGGTTGTGACATTGTTCGCTCCGAAAAAATATCAGGTGCAAGCCGTGATGGTAGAACAGAACTTAAAATAGTTATAGAATTCCTTCGTCCTGATGATGAATTAATTGTAACGTGCCTTGATCGCTTAGGGCTTTAAATTTTGCGTCTTAATTCCGCATTAATATAACGGATCTAGATAAAAATTTGCTTTTGACATTCAGCAAGTGATTTTCAAAATAAGGAAGTTTGATTTATTTCCTTATCTATTTCTTCCTATATGTCCGATGATTTTGAAGCGTTATTTTGAACGCAGTTTGCTGTGTGAGGAATAACTTTTTTTGTGTGTGAAAATGGTTCTGTTACATGTGATGATGGAATTGATTTGGGGTGTTTGGAAGAATGTCTTGAAGAGTGAAAAGCCATTATGGATTTGACAGAGTTGATTCAAACCATAGACTTTAGAGTCTAGAAATAGCCATTTATCCAATAAATATATCCCATGTTTGAGCAAGAGAAATTCCACTGAATGCGTGTGTTCTTGTATCTTCGTCAATCAACAAAGGCTGAGAGTTGAAAGCAGGTGCAATCTATTGAAGACCAGAGACGAGATTGTGAGGCTGTGGTGGAGCGTTATGGCCTCAAGGTGATTGAGGTCGTCGAAGAAGATGAAAGTGCGTGGAAACCCCATCAGAGGTCTAAATTTAAGTATATGCTGAAACAGCTTTCATATCGTAGTAAAGCGAAGCGTAAAGCAGATGGCATTGTAGCGTGGCATCCAAACCGTCTCAGTCGTAATGCTCTTGAGGCTGGAATGATTGTGCAGATGTTGGATGACGGTTTAATCAAAAACCTGTTCTTTTCTCACGCGTATAGCTTCCACAATGACACGAGTTGAAAAGAGCATCTTACTATCGAGTTTGCTCGTGCTAAAGGGTATAATGATCATCTTTCAGAAGTCGTGATCCGTGGAATTCGTAGTCGCGAACTTCAAGGGGGAATGTCTACTTATACGAAGTATGGATATGTCCAGAAGCGCGAACACAAGAACCCAAAACTCTGTTCGATGTTTCCCATTCCTGATCCTGAACGTTTCCCCATTGTACAACGTATGTTTGAACTCGCTATGAAATGACTTTCTGCTTCTGCTTTATCCAGCATGTTGAGGCAAGAGTTTCCAGACTACGCGCAAGGTTTGAACAAGACAATGATAGACAGAAGATTGCGTGATAGTTTCTATTGGGGATTATGGGTTATCAAGAAGGGTACAAAGCAAGAGCGTACGATTGATTATACACGTCTGACTTTGCAAGACTGAACACGCTTTGAACCTGTAGTTACAAAAGAGCAATTTGACCGTGTCCAAGAAATCCGTAATTCTAATCGCGTTTGACCTGCGATTAAAAGAAAACGTGTGAACCCACTACCACAACTTGTTTCTTGTGGTGTGTGTGGTGGAAAGATGTATGCCAACTATCGTAAAGTTGCTGTTGCTGGTTGAGAGAGGGAAGAACGTCTGGGTTATGAATGTCAGAATAAGCCTGATTGAAAACGTTGTACGCAAAGCCGTGTAAAGGCAGAGATTATATTTGATACCATAGCAACTGAGCTGTCTAAGCGTTCCAAGAACTTGAACCAGCTTCGATATAGACGCTACTTGGTTGCGGTTCATGCTTTCACGAAAAAAAAGAAAGCAGAACTTGGTTCTGAGCGTAAGCGCGTAACAAATGCTCTTGCCAAGGCAGAGACAGAAAAGAAGAAGCTCATAGAACAACGCGCTGAAATGATCAGCCAAAACTTGTATGATGCCCACACTAAAGAACAATTTGAAACGCGTATTGAAGAACTGGCAGATACGATTGAAGATTTACGTTATCGTCGTAAATCTGGGTTCGAGAAACACAGCTCCCACATACTTACGTTTTACAAGTTTCTCGAACTAAGAGAAAACCTAGTCCAGTATTGGAATTTTGCTGATTATGAGAAAAAGGCAATTTTTTCTAGAATAGTTCTCTCGAACCTAGAATTGAAATGTCAAGAAGTCGCTATTTTAAGGTTCAAAAAACCCTTCCTCGATAACGAAGAAGGGTGTTTCACCTCTCATGGTGCACAGCGCGAGGTACGACCTGAACCAACATTAGAA
>CALDZL010000010.1 GCA_937944295.1 uncultured Sphingorhabdus sp. | reverse complement strand
TCCAGACGTGCACCCGTTAATGCCAAAAATTGCCCCACACGCCCTTCCAAACGCGGCAAATACCAACCCCCTCCAACATCTGGGAATAATCCGATACCCGTTTCAGGCATTGCAAAACGGGTGTTTTCTGTTGCAACGCGAAACTTTGCGGGCATCGAAATACCAACGCCGCCGCCCATTGTAATACCATCCATAAATGTAACAATTGGCTTTTTATATTCAAACATCAAATGATTGAGTTGATATTCATGAAAGAAAAATTCGCGCGCTTCTCTGGCCTTTTCAACGCCTTGTTTTGCACCACTTTCAGCCAGCATACGAATGTCACCGCCCGCACAAAAACCGCGTCCTTCGCTATGGTCGATCATCACTATTTCTACACTATCATCTTGTGACCAATCCAATAAGGCTTGTTTCATTCTCATGCACATATCAAGGTTCAGCGCATGCAATGCCTTGGGCCGGTTAAGGCTAATATGTCCCGCATTGTCGATAATTTGTGACAATATGTCACTATATTGTGTGTCTTGTGTCATAATAAACTCAAATCATTAGAGGGATATTGTCCTTACAATGTAAAATCTATTGCCGCAACAGATCACGGCCAACAATCATACGCATGACTTGATTGGTTCCTTCCAAAATAGAATGCACCCGCAAGTCACGCCAGAACCTCTCGATCGGATAATCTTGTAAATATCCATAACCACCAAATAGCTGCAACGCATCATTCACAATCTTGCTGCCATTATCAGTGGAAAGCCGTTTCGCCATCGCGGCAAAGCGTGTTTTATCGCTCGCACCTTCATTCACTTTGCATGCCGCTAAATAGAGCAAGGCGCGCGATGCTTCCAAATCGGTTGCCATATCGGCCAATGTGAATTGCGTGTTTTGGAAATCAGAAATCGCTTTGCCAAATTGCTTGCGCTCTTTGGTATAGGCAATCGCCTCATCAAGACAGCGTTGCGCCCCGCCAAGGCTACATGCACCAATGTTCAACCGCCCGCCATCAAGGCCCGCCATAGCGATGCGAAACCCCTCGCCCTCGCCACCGATACGATTAGCCACAGGAACGCGCACTTCGTCAAAATTTACCTGCGCCGTGGGCTGCGAATGCCAACCGAGTTTCTTCTCATTAGCCCCGAACGACACGCCATCCATATCTTTTTCAATGACCAAACATGTGACGCCGCTCGCGCCATCATCGGAGGTGCGGGTCATTACCACATAAATCTCATTTTCGCCGCCGCCCGATATAAATTGTTTGGAACCGCTGACCACATAATGATCACCATCTAACACCGCCTTTGTCTTGAGCGATGCCGCATCTGATCCCGCACCAGCTTCGGTCAGGCAATAGGATGCAATTTTATCCATCCCAATCAAATCAGGCAGATATCTATCCTTCACCTCCTGCGAGCCAAATGTGTCAATCATCCAAGCCGCCATATTATGGATCGAAATAAAGGCCGATGTCGATGGGCAGCCATAGGCCATCGCCTCCATGATAAGCGCGCTTTCCAAACGCCCCAAACCAATACCGCCGCTTTCTTCGGACACATAGATAGAGCCGAAACCAAGCTGTGCTGCTTTTTGAATCGTCTCACGCGGGAAAATATGTTTCTCATCCCACTCCGCAGCAAAGGGCGTAATTTCATCGGCTGTGAATTTTTGCGCCATTTCCTGAATGGCAAGCTGATCTTCGTTCAATGCAAATTGATTGCTCATTATTTGTCATTTTCCTTATGCAAAACTTTTTGTCGAATATTATTTATACCAACGCAGCAGTTCATACGTGATAGCGGCAATTTAGACATATATCATCATCGATAATCGCATTGGGAACCCTATCATCGAGCGGGCATTAAATTAAGCGAGTTTCGCCATCACATCGCCAAATAGCTCCTCATCGCTGGGTAATTCTTTGTTCACGGCCAAGGGCTTTGACACCCAAGTCTCATTAATTAGATCGCGCCATGTGATATTATTATTGGTGCCATTGCCGCCCCAACTGCCGCAGCCCAATGAAAATGTCTGGCGCATACCATTCCACAAATTACCGCTGTTCGATGCGGCTTGCGGTTGGTTGACCATCACCCGCGATGTGCGCGTCACATTGGCGAGCTTCATAATATTCTCATCCGATGTCGAGTAAATACCGCAGCTATGCCCCTGCCCTTGATAGGCTTGAATATTATTGGTCAGCGCAATCGCATGATCCAAATCGCGGGCCCGATATAGCGCCATCGACACCGTCATTTTCTCGCCAGAAAAAGGATGCTCTGGTCCATAGCCTGTTTCGGGAATGATGAAAAATTGCACATCATCGGCAACACTAAAGCCCGCCATACCCGCAATAAATTGCGGCGTTTGCGCTACAACTTTGGCGTTGATATGTCCATCAACCCATAGCACATCTTGGAACTTTTGTTTCTCTTCATCGCTCAAAACATAGCCGCCCTTGGCGATTAATTTGGCCAGCATGTCATCATAAATAGCATCGACCAAAATCACGCTATTATCCGATGAACAGCTTGCCGCTAGATCAAGCGTTTTGGAAATTCGTATTTTCTCTGCCGCATCATCCAAATCCGCGGTTTCATCCACAGTGATAACCGCATTACCCACGCCCACGCCCAATGCAGGGGTACCGCTGCTATAGGCGGCATGCACCATAGCACCGCCGCCCGTTGCCAATACGCGGTCGCATTGGCGCATCAATTCATTGGTTTTTTCCACCGATGGAATGTCGATGCTCAAAACCAAATCGGCTGGCGCGCCCATTTTCACAATCGCATTGCGCATCAAATCGCAGATTAATTTATTGGTCAATTTGGCGCGGGGGTGCGGCGCAATGATAATACTATTACGCCCTTTAACCGCAGAGATTGCTTTAATCACGGGCGTAGCCTCTGGATTGGTGGAAGGTGATAGCGCACCGATAACGCCCATAGGCTTAGCGATTTTCACGATATTACGAACGGGATCTTCTTCGATAATACCCACCGATATATCGTCAATAATATCAAATAATGTCGCACGCGTTTTGCGAAAAATTTTCAGATATTTGCCATCATAATTACCAAGCTGTGTTTCTTCCACCGTATGCTGTGCGATTTTCTCAGCCACTTTTTCCTCAGCTACAGCCCAGACCATAGCGCGGATTAAATCATCAACCTGCTCTTGGTTATAATTTGCAATTTGTTCCTGCGCTTTGCGTGAACGCTCCACCAATGCCGCAATTTCGGTAAATTCCGCGCTCGGTTCAATTGCTGCTTCTACACCCATGATGATCTCCAAATATTAAGGTGCAGCTGCTATCTGCACCGATGATTCCTATAATATTGAGGCGCTTTTATGCTATTTTATTACAGCTTGCAATGGTAATGGATATAGGGCCTAATTGGAAGATAAGGCTTTACAATCAACGCTTTTATATAGTGATGCGTTGGATAATAATAAAATTTCTGTGGCGCTCATATTATAATCTTCATGCACCATTTTGGAAATTTTCTTATCCCAGCCATGCACAGCTCTTATAAATGCAAGGTAAACCAATAAAGACAATCTTGCATAAATAGATACTAGCGCCTATCCATAAGCTTTGCTAAGGCTCTGCCAATGGCGACTATTTACGCTGTCGCAAGCACCCATAGCTCAGCTGGATAGAGCGCTGCCCTCCGAAGGCAGAGGCCAGAGGTTCGAATCCTCTTGGGTGCACCATTTCATTTTCACCATCATTAAAGATACCTAAGGACTTGAAAGCTATGGTGTTTTTAGCATTCGACACCCTGTTTTACGGCTATAGGCCAAATTGTCCAAAAAGGTCAATTTTAGCACTTTTCTCTTCTCTTGAAATGTGCCCTTAGCCCATATCCTGCGCGGATCTGCAAGAAATGTCATAGCGCGTTCGAACATCTCCTCGAAGGTTTTTTTTGGGTCATTGCTGGTTTAGACAGTCTCTCAACATTATGCTTATGCCATATTCATCGGGATCACACACTGTTTTTCGTCACCGTTACTATAGTG
>CALDZL010000009.1 GCA_937944295.1 uncultured Sphingorhabdus sp. | reverse complement strand
GCACCATGCACCGATACGCATGCGGCCTCTCCCACAGCATAAAGACCGGGAACGGTAGCATCTGGGTCTTTCTTGGTAGCAGAAATAACTTCGCCATGATAATTGGTCGGAATACCGCCCATATTATAGTGAACCGTTGGCACAACGGGCAGCGGTTGGCGGGTCAAATCGCGGCCTGCGAAAATCTTACCTGTCTCGGTAATCCCCGGCAAACGTTCCGCCAAAATATCTTGATCGATATGATCAAGGTGTAGATAAATATGATCATTTTCTTTACCGACGCCGCGTCCTTCGCGGATTTCGGTCGCCATGCAGCGCGAGACCACATCACGGCTCGCCAAATCTTTTGCTGATGGTGCATAACGTTCCATGAACCGCTCGCCTTCGGAGTTAGTGAGATAGCCACCCTCTCCGCGCGCGCCTTCGGTAATAAGCACACCAGCGCCATATATGCCCGTTGGGTGGAATTGCACAAATTCCATATCTTGCAGCGCAATACCCGCACGTAGCGCCATACCGCCGCCATCACCCGTACAAGTATGCGCGGACGTCGCACTATAATAGCAGCGCCCATAGCCGCCCGTAGCCAATGTCACAGCATGGCTGCGGAAACGGTGGATAGAGCCATCCTCCATACAAATGGCAATCACGCCTCGGCACGCGCCATCTTCCATGATCAGATCAATAGCAAAATACTCGACAAAGAAATCCGCATCATATTTGAGGCTTTGTTGATAGAGCGCATGCAGCATAGCATGCCCTGTTCTGTCAGCGGCGGCACAAGTGCGTTGCACTGGAGGTCCCTCGCCCATATTTTGCATATGGCCGCCAAAGGGACGTTGATAGATTGTACCATCATCATTGCGCGAAAAAGGCACACCCGCATGTTCCAGCTCATAAACAGCAGCAGGCGCCTCGCGTACCAAATATTCAATCGCGTCTTGGTCACCGAGCCAATCAGAACCTTTAACCGTATCAAACATATGCCAAGACCAATGATCGGGCGTATTATTACCAAGCGATGCCGCAATGCCGCCTTGGGCCGCCACGGTATGACTGCGCGTTGGGAAAACTTTGGTGATACAGGCAGTTTTAAGTCCTGCTTCGGCGCTGCCCATAGTCGCGCGAAGTCCAGATCCGCCAGCCCCTACAACAACGCTGTCATAGGTGTGGTCAATGATTTTATAAGAAGATTGTGCAGAATCTGACATTAAGAAGCAACTCCAGTAAAGGCCAATTTAGCGACAGTGAAAATTCCAAAAATAGCGCCGCCTGCAGCATAAAAATTTAACAATGTGAGCGCGATAATCCGCATTGCGGTATCGGGGATATAATCCTCTAACATCACTTGCATGCCCAATCGTAAATGCCAGAACACACTGATCAACATCAATATCATCGGCACTGCGACGGAAAACTGCGAGAGCCAAGCCGCCAGTGTTTCATGCTCATAATTGGGCAGTATCAGCAATGAAAATAATAGCCACAATGTTAATGCAAGATTACCCAGAGCCGTGAGGCGCTGCATGATCCAATGGTGCGATCCATGTTTGGCTGATCCTAAACCGCGTACGCGGCCAATATGCGTTCCTTGTCCCATTGATTACAACTCCAAACCGCTACTAAAATAATAAATCCATAACAAACCCGTACAGGTGAAAGCCGCTAAAAAAGTCATTGTCGACCAGAATTTATTGCTTTTCAGTTCATAACCCGCACCTGCATCCATAACCAAGTGACGAATGCCGCCAAAAAGATGCTGAAAAAAAGACCATGTTAGGCCAATCAACACAATATAACCCATGAAATAGAAATCTAACCAGCTTTTCAAATAGTCTAATTGTTCAGGTCCGCTAGCAATAGCATAAAGCCACCAAAGCAATAACAATGCACCTGCTGTCGCCAAAGCATTGCCAACTACGCGGTTGATAATCGAAACCAGCATTGCTGGTCCCCACCTGTATATACCCAAATGCGGTGATAATGGTCTGGATTTATTTTGGCTCATAGCGAAGCTCATCCTGTAGAATAATCTAATCAAACAAATGCTTTTCAGCGAGTAATAAATAGTCTTTAACCGATTGGCATAGAGTTGCAAGTGGGCTTAGTCTTTTTGCATAAATTTTTGTCTTTAACCTCAACTCCATATCATTATTCTTTCAATTTTCGCTAATCAACCTATGACTGATGCATGTCAAAGTTAAATATAGTCATTACGGGCTCCAGCCGTGGTATTGGTAATGCCATCTATGAGATGTTAGATAAGAAGCAATGCCGTGTAATCGGGCATTCTAGCCGTAAATATGCCCATCAACCCAATAATATCATCTGTGATCTATCACAGGAAAATGTTGTTCCGTCGCTCTGGCAAAGTGCATTAGAAAGATGCAACGGTCATATTGATATATTGATTAATAACGCTGGCATATTTGATCCTAATCCTATTGATTTAGATGATGAAATTTGGGCAGAAAATTGGCGTAAAACTATGACTATTAATTTGGATGCAACCGCACAAATGTGCCGTTTCGCCGTTAAGCATTGGCAGGATACAGCGCGCGAAGGCAGAATCATCAACATCGCCAGCCGTGCGGCCTATAGAGGAGACTCTCCGCATCATTGGCACTATGCTGCATCAAAGGCTGGAATGGTGGCCATGACAAAAACGATCGCTCGTGCTTATGCTGCGCAAAATATATATGCTTTTGCTATTTGCCCAGGATTTACCATGACGGGCATGGCTGATGAATATTTGGCCAGCCGCGGCGGCGATACATTATTGGCGGATATTCCGCTCGGTAAAGTAGCACAGCCCGAGGAGATTGCCGATATTGCAGTCTTTTGTGCCTTGCATGCTCCCCCGTCCATGACGGGTGCTGTGCTCGATGCCAATGGCGCTAGCTATGTTCGATAAAATTTCATGGTCGGATATATTAAGCTTATGAGCGATCATTATAAAATATCGATCCCATGCAACCGTGAAGATGCAGAATCCATTAATGCTCGACTGGATGTCGACAATCAGTGGACATATAGCGACAATCCACCGACAATTGTTACACGGGAAATTGTGGAATTTGACAATCAGCAGTGGATGATTGATATTTATTTTAACGAAAAACCTAATACATCAATCTATTCCCATATTGCAGAACTATTAGACCGAGAGATTGATGCTAATATTTCGGCAAAAAAATTTGTTGATGAAGATTGGGTAACAATAAGCCAAATAGGCCTTAAACCCCTGACTATTGGCCGTTTTCATATCCATAACGCACATCAAGAACGCGCAATAAATAAAGTCAATCTGCAAATTTCAGCAGGACAAGCTTTTGGTACAGGTCATCATCATACTACGTCTGGTTGCCTAAATGCGCTGGATAATTTGCGGCGAAAAGGTAAGCATTTCCGCAATATAGCAGACATTGGAACGGGCACAGGATTGCTTGCGTTTGCGGCAAAAAGATTATGGCCTAGCGCTAAAATTATTGCCAGCGATATTGATCCTATCGCAGTTCAATTTGCGAAGGAAACGGCAATTGATAATGATATTCCTATCGGAATAAATAGCAATAGTATCAATATTATATGTGCATCTGGTACTGACCATATCAATATTAAACGCCGCGCGCCTTATGATTTGATGATTGCCAATATATTGGCTGGTCCCTTAATAGAATTGGCTCCTGCATTTTATGAGGCTTTAGACGATTATGGTACCCTCATATTAGCAGGGTTATTAGATAGGCAGATTGATGAAATTATAACGGCTTATAGCAAATCATCTGTGCAATTAATTTCTGCCACCTACAGTGAGAATTGGCCTACATTAGTGCTTAGAAAGCGTAAAAAATATGGCTATAAACGCAAAAAAAGAATGTCAGGACGGACCTCTCAAACCAATGGTGATTATGGTGAGTGGTAGGTAAAGTTTTTTATAACTGAAACATATATAATAAATATCAATTACTTATTATTTGCATAATGTTGCGTCCCGTGCGTTATAACATCATCGCTATCAATAATATCAGCCACGGCAATATCGGGCAGCTTTTTGAGCTTTTCATAAAGCGGGGCAAAATCGGTTTGCTGGGTAACATTCAAGAGCTGTTTCAGATCATCAATGAT
>CALDZL010000008.1 GCA_937944295.1 uncultured Sphingorhabdus sp. | reverse complement strand
TGTCACAAAGTTCTAATCCAGTAAAATTTGCAGATAAATCAAAAACATCGCAAGCGCAGGGTGGACCAGCGCAATAATATTTGCTACGTAACAATTACACCTTTGGGAGAGGGTGCATTCTTGGGGTTGGTGAGATTGCTTGCCAACCTTTTTTTATCAAAACTGATTGAGTCCTTTTCAAAAAGACTTTGAATGATTATCTTGGATATATGACAGAAGAAATAACCCTTATGCCCAATGCGGCAAAACGCGTCGCCGCTATTGCTAAAAAGCAAGGACAAGATGCTGTGTTGCGCCTCTCTGTTGAGGGCGGAGGGTGCAGTGGTTTTCAATATCGTTTTGGCCTTGCCGATCATATCGAAGATGATGATGTGATTGCATTGGAAAATGGTGTTAAATTGGTGGTGGATCCGATGAGCCTTGATCTGGTGCGTGGAAGCGCCGTTGACTTTGTCGAGTCTCTGGGCGGCAGTGCCTTTCAAGTAAAAAACCCCAATGCAGCCAATGGATGTGGCTGTGGTTCCAGTTTTTCAATTTGATGCGTATTGCGAGCTTTAACATAAATGGCATTAAGGCGCGTATGCCGCGTCTTTTGGAATGGTTGAAAGAAACCCAACCTGATGTTGCCTGTTTGCAAGAAGTGAAGTCTCAGGATGATGGTTTCCCAGCAGAAGCTTTTAAAGAGATTGGTTATGGTGCAATTTGGCATGGGCAAAAAAGCTTCAACGGTGTGGCGATTTTAGCAAAAGACCAGATGCCGACAGAAGTGCAGCGCGGTTTACCCACTGTTGAAGGAAAGCCAGACGATAGCGATGAACAGGCCCGCTATTTAGAAGCTGATGTGCGTGATAATGCTGGTAATATTATCCGTATAGCAACAATATATCTGCCCAATGGCAATCCGCAGCCGGGCCCTAAGTTTGATTATAAATTAGCGTGGATGAAACGTTTAAGAGCGCGTGCAGCCCATATTAAATCACTAGAGATACCAGCAGTTTTAGCAGGGGATTATAATGTCATCCCGCACGAGCATGACATTTATAATGCAAAAGCTATGCTGGATGATGCTTTGCGCCAGCCAGAGAGCCGTGCATCTTATAAGCGTATATTGGGTGATGGTTGGTGTGATGCTATTGAAAATCAGCATCCAGCAGGCGGTGTTTGGACCTATTGGGATTATCGCTCTGGTGCCTATCAGCGTGATCATGGCTTTAGAATAGACCATCTATTGCTTAGCCCATTAGCCGCAGACAGGTTGGTAAAATGCGGCGTAGATTCAGAACATCGTGGCCGCGAAAAAGCTAGCGATCATGCGCCCACATGGATAGAATTGCGCGATTAACCTTTTAGATTTTTCTCATAAAGCGTATATACGCGATTAATATTGCTTTCTATCGCAGTTGCAATGGCGTTCATGCCTTGGTTATCATCCAATATCCAACCAATTTCTGCGCGAGTAGCGCCATATTTGGCAGTGGATTCACGGCGAATATACTCGATCATCATGAATGCAGCTTGGCTAGCAAGGCGCGATGATTGATACTCTTGCAGCACGCCCATTAATGGTACGCGTACTGTGCGCACTTTTGGTTTGCGAATCCAATTCAGCAATTTTATCCAACCAAATGGAAGCAATTTTCCATTAAGGCCTTTCAATATTTCATTCAAATCGGGTAGAACAATCATGAAAGCAATAGGCTTGCCCTCATATTCGGTAATCATGATCAAATCTTCATAAACAATCGGTTTAAGCTTTTTGCCGACATAAGCAATTTCGTCATCGCTCAAGGGTACAAAACCCCAATTGTTTGACCAAGCATCATTTAAGATATTTAATATGATGGCCGCTTCTTTATCAAAATCTTTTTTAACGACTTTGCGCACATTAATACGGCTATTGCGCTCTCCTGATTTAACTATGCGATCAACGATTTTGGGAAACCCATCGCCAATTTCCAAATCATATGTCACCAGCTCTTTGGCAATATTATAACCATTATCGCTAATCCAATGGGCATAATCTTCATTATGATGCCCCATCATTACGGTAGGACTATGGTCATGGCCTTTGGTAAGTAAGCCAGGTTCGTCCCAAACGGAGAGTGATAAAGGTGCAATCACGCGATGCATATGCATAGTGTGCAGCCAATTTTCTGCGGCTTTAATTAGCGCAGTAGCGATCTCATTGTCTTCGGCCTCGAGCATACCCCAATTGCCAGTGCCAGTTCCCATGCCCTGTTCCACAGGTTGAGCGATGGCCAAATGATCGATATGGGCGGATATGCGGCCCACAATTTTGTTGCCTCTATGGGCAAGAAAGAGTTGAACATCGGCATGTTTAAAAAAAGGGTTTTTATTTGGGTTGAGCAGTTCATCCACATCTTGACGCAATGGCGGCACCCAGTGAGGATTATCTTTATTCAGTTGATAAGCCAGTTCAATAAATTGCTTTTTTTCATTTTTGGCACTGCCATCTAATGCAAATGGGGAAATTATAATGTCCATATATTATACCTAAATAATGGCTGTAAAAAGTGATCGTCACTCCTCGGTTTTAACCAAGACTGTCTCACCGATTAGAAAGAATAATAATAGAGGCGCCCAAGCCGCTATTAATGGAGGGTATGCGCCTAAATTACCCATAGCAAGAGCAAAGTTATCAGCGACAAAATATGCAAAACCCAGCGCCATACCAATAACAGCACGAAAAAATAAAGCACCAGAGCGGGCCAAACCAAATGCAGCGACTGCGCCCAACAAAGGCATAAGTATAGCCGATAAGGGTCCAGATATTTTATGCCATAAAATAGCTTCTAAATCGCTTGTCCTTCGTCCCGATAATTTTAAATCTCTAATAGCAGCATTCAATTGTGAAAATGACAGACCATTTCCATCGACCTTGCTGAGTTGAAAACGCGATGGGGTTATACCTCTACCGATGATTAAATCTGATATGCCCTCGCTGGAAGCCGCAAGCACATTGAAGGAATTTGCATTTTGCAGCAACCAACCATCTCCATTATATGCAGCTTTATCTGACTTTATAATTGTACGCAAACCTGATTCTTGGCGAATGTAGACCGTGACACCATTTAATTTGGTAGAATTACCTGTCCCTGTTACGCTTTCTACTTTGATGATATCATTACCCTCTTTAACCCATATATTGCTCTGTGTGCCATCATCAGGGGGAATGATGTTATATTCAACATCCTGCCAAATTTTTAATTTTGCACTACCTGGGGCAACAATATTATCGTTAAATAAAAATGAGATTAGCGCAATGAATGCACTTGCTAATATGAGAGGCGCTAAGATTTGATGGGCTGATAATCCAGCAGCTTTCATGGCAATGATTTCGCTATTTTGGTTTAATGTAGCCAGAGTGATAATTGTACCAAGCAGCACAGAAAATGGTAAAAACCTGGCAATAATTTCTGGAGCGCGCAGTCCAATATAAACCCATAAGTCGCTTTCATTATTGCCGTCTACCGCCAATATTTTACCGCTTTCACCCAATAGGTCAAGGGCTTGGAGTACGACTACTAACATGGCTAATACAGCTATTGTTCTAATGGCAAACATTTTTCCCATATAATATGCTGTTGGTCTTGAAGGGAAAAATTGTAACTGCATTATGATATACTCTCTTCACTCGGTGGAGTCACCCGATTGACTGTTTTTTGTATTATTTTTCTGGAGTTTTTGGTTTTAAAAAAGCCTTTTAGATATTTTGTTGTCTTGGCAAAGATAGCTTCTAACGCACCAATTGGTTGACCACCAGGAACATGAGCAATGACATAATACATCCATAATATTAGCGCGGCAAATATCGCAAAAGGTGTCCACATTGCGATAAAAGGATCAATATCGCCCTTACCACCAACCGTTTCTGCATATTGATTCACTTTATGATATGTTACGACCATGACGATTGAGATGAATACACCTAAGGCTGACGTTGATCTTTTGGGTGGGATTGCCAATGCGAGGGCAAGAAATGGTAGTAATAGCATCATAGCAACTTCAGCCAAACGGAAATGAAAATTAGCACGGGCTTGATTTTTGGATTCTATAGACGAACTCTCAGATCCAATTATTTCAATCAATTCTGGGATTGTATATTCTCTATCTTTGTCACCGCGATTTCGGAAAGATTCTATTTGTGGTAGAGCGATCGGAATATCATGATTTGAAAAACTCAGTACGCGCGGCGATTCATAATTAGGCGCATCATGAATTAATCGTCCCTCGCGCAGCCGTAATATGATAGTGTCGGGATCATCAGTACGCAAAAACACACCACGCTCTGCATTTACAGAGATAGACTGGTTATTCTTATTTTTACCATGGATAAACAAGCCCGAGAGATTGGTACCTTCATTTTTGCTCTCATCAATACGCAGCGTAAGGTTTTTGCCTAAATTAACAAACTCGCCAACCTTTATAGATGCACCCAGCGCCCCTGAGCGCAATTCAAAACGCAATTCCTCGTATAAATAGCGAGAATGAGGCTGAACAAAGCCGACAATGGCCAAATTAATTGCAGCTAGTACAATCGCAAACATAAATGGAACGCGCAGCAAACGGCCATAGCCTTGTCCAACAGCACGAAATATGTCTAGCTCTGATGATAGGGCTAAATTCCTAAATGCTAATAATATCCCTAATAATAGCCCGATAGGTATACCGAGCGATAAATATTCGGGTAATAAATTGGCCAACATTCTCCAAACTACGCTGACTGGACCACCTTCTTGTGCCACAAAATCAAATAATGTTAGCATTTTGTCGAGCAGTAATAGCATTGCTGCTATCGCCAAGGTTGAAAATAGGGGAAGGGCAATTAATTTTGCTATATATCTGTCGCTGGCTGAAATAAATTTCAAAATTTACGCCTTTTTACCCTATTTATGCCTTAAACAAACCATATGATAACATGGTTCAGACGTTCTTAATGCAATTTCTCTTAAAAGATAGAAAAGTATAAATAAAGATATAATCATTAGGAGCATGTATTACATGAAAAAAATATTATTTTTATCGGTATCAATTATCACGGGATTATGTGCTCTGCCTGTTCAAGCGGGAACAGTGATATCGAATGATATGAGCAAATGTGCTACTGGTAAAGGACCCTCGGTATTGGTTATTCTTCGCGGTATAAGGCCTAATGATGGTAAAAGATTGGATGGTAAGGTGCGTGTTCAAACTTATAAAGGCACAAAAGAAGATTGGTTGAAACGCGGTCGATGGTTAAATCGCGTGGAAAGCCTTCCGAAACCGGGGGCAATGCGTTTTTGTCTGCCTGTTCCCAAGCCTGGTGATTATGGTGTTGCTGTGCGCCATGATATCAATGGCAATGGTAAAACAGATATTAGCAATGATGGTGGGGGTTTTTCCAATAATCCCAAATTAAGCAATTTTCGGATTATCACTGGCCGAACAGCCGTTAAGCTGAGTAGTGCTAAATTCTATGTTGGAAAGGGTGTAAAGCAAATAGTAATTGACATGAACTATCGATAATAAGAAGGAAAGGCGGTGTTTAAGATTGCCCTCCTTTCTAATCCGCATTCGACAGGAAATAAATCTATGTTGGATAATGTTCGCAGCTTTTGTGGTGCGAACGAAGAAGTCATTCATTTTGAAATAAATGGTATTGATAAAATTAGCGCTGCATTGAGTGAAGTTGCTGTTATCAAACCCAAAGTTATAGTTATTAACGGAGGGGATGGCACCGTCCAAGCTATCTTAACGGAACTTTATCATGGGAATCATTTTGGAACCAAAACACCGCCCGTTTCTGTTTTACCCAATGGAAAAACAAATCTAATCGCACTGGACTTAGGGGCATCAGGAGAAGCTTTGGAGGCTCTGAAAAATATCATCAAAATCACAAAATCGGATAATTTTGATTCGCATATAGTTGATCGCCAACTCATCGCACTTAGTAATGGCGAAAAAAATAGTAAACCAGTCCTTGGGATGTTTTTGGGAGGTGCAGGCTTGGCAGATGCGATATTATATTGCAGGCATAAAATTTACCCTCTTGGGCTTCCCAATTTCATCAGTCATATTTTAGCAGCGATTGCGGTCTTTATCTCAGCAATATTTACTTTTGAGTCGCGTTTCTTTCCTAATAAAACTAAAGCTGTTCAAATTTCCCATATCTATAATAATGCATTGCAAGGCCGATTTAACGTATTGATTATTACAACGCTGGAAAAGCTCGTTCTTGGTGTAAAGTCAGGCAGTGAATTATCTTCGGATAATGGTAAAATGAAACTTATGGCTGTCGATTATGGTCCTCTCGCGCTCATAAGGATGTTTTGTGCTTCCTTGACAGGGCAATTGGGGAATAAGGATGTAAAGGGCATTCATATGGGGCAAAGCGACCATATACGGATTGATGGTGAACAAAGTAGTGTGATTTTGGACGGTGAGATTTTTGTTGCAGAGGATAATAGCCCGATAGTGTTGCGTTCAACCGACCCTGTACCATTTTTGCGTATTTCTGAATGATAAAATTATAATTCTTTGTAACTGGCAAGTAATTGATATTGGACAAGATAGATCAAGGCGAATAAAGAATAATATATGCTTTCGCTCCAACAATTAGTTTCTGCGGAATTATCGACAGACGCAGCACCGCAAGTATGTGATTTTGCGAGGCATATAGCCATGACATATTCAAACAGTGCCCGAGCCGTATTATTTTATGGTTCTTGTCTTCGTAGTGATCAATTAGAAGGGCAGATGCTTGATTTTTATCTTATCGTTTCCTCCTATGAAGAAGCTTATGATAAAGGATGGATGATTAAGGCAAACAAATGGCTGCCTCCTAATGTGTTTCCATTTCAATATGAGGGGTTAATCGCAAAAGTTGCTATTTTGAGCCAAGACGATTTTTGCAAATTGAATCGTTATGAGGCATCGGCTGTATCGGTTTGGGCGCGTTTTTCTCAGCCTACGCGTTTATTATGGTATCATGATGATGAAAGCCGCAAGAATATTGTCAGTAGTGTTTCTTGCGCGGCACCAACATTGCTGAACGCAGCGCTTGCGCATATGCAGCGTGATTGTGTTGATATTAATGATCTATGGCAAATAGGATATCAACTAACATATGGAGCAGAATTAAGAGCCGAACGTAAAGAACGTCCAGCATCAGTGCTTGAATTTGACCAAGATCGTTATGTCATGTTTGGCAAAGCTGCACTCTATCACACACGCATCGCTAATGTTCAAAATGACGATAAAGTTTCGCTTGCGGATGAACAAGATTATCGTGTCAATGAGGAGCTTAAACGTTGGCCAGGATTGAGACGGCGTGGAAAAATGCTGACTATCGCTCGGCTTGTAAAAGCATCGCTTACTTATGCTGGTGGTATTGATTATCTAGCATGGAAAATTAACCGTCACGCAGGAACAAAAATTAAAATACGCGGTTGGCAGCGTAAATTCCCAGTATTGGGTTCGATTGCATTGTTGCCAAAATTATTATTCAAAGGCGCGGTAAAATAAGTTTACTGAGTATCGTAAGCAGTTTGCCGTGTAATGAAATAACCATATAAATAATTATAATCTTTATCTTCATAGCAAATTAAAATTGTACGTTTGCGCAGGATAGGAATAGTGAATAGACGACCCATTAAACTTGGTTTCATTCTCCGAAGACAGTTAGATATCTCGCCATAAGGTTTCTCTATATTAATAACAAACATAACCACTCCGATTCACGCGTCGTGAATATTATATCCAATTTATATTAATATGTCATTATTTCCTGATTTTGTTAACTTTATAATTTGATATTCAGAGAAATAATTTAATTTCAAACACCTAAAAATTCTAATCCATCATGAATCTTGTCAGCGAGTTCTAATAAAGTTGGAAGATAGTCTGCGGCTAGAGCTGAGTGATAAGATGCGCCATCAAATAGTAAATTTAGCGATTTCAAATAATACCAACCTCTTTACCCGCAGCTTCAAACATGTTCAAGATTTTTTGTACCTGTCCTACTGTATGTTCGGCGCATAATGAACATCGCAACAATGTCATACCATGCGGCGTTGCGGGAGGGCGCGCCAAATTCACATAAAGACCATTTTTGAGTAGAGCTTGCCACAGCATCGCCCCTTGCATCATATCCTCTACGATAACCGCGATGATACCGCTTTGGGCTTCGGGTGTACCAAGGTTAAACCCTAAATCCCGAAGGCCTTTGTGTAGTGTTTTGCTATTTTCCCACAAATGCGCCCGTTTGTTTCCACTGTGCATTAATTTGCGGATTGATGTGGCCGCTGTTGCGACTACGCTGGGGGGCAGGCTGGCTGTAAAAATATAGGGACGAGAGACAAGGCGCATAATTTCAAATTTGGGATGATTGGACACACAAAAGCCGCCAACTGTGCCAACGCTTTTTGAGAAAGTGCCGATAATGAAATCGACATCATCAATAACGCCTGCTTCTTCGCATACACCGCGTCCATTTTCGCCAATGAAACCCATGCTATGCGCTTCATCAACCAACGTCATCGCACCATATTTTTTGCATATAGCGACCATTTCTCTCAAAGGTGCAATATCGCCCATCATCGAATAGACGCCTTCTAAGATAACCAATTTACCAGCTTCTTCAGGCAGGCGGCGCAGTCGTTTTTCTAATGCTTCTACATCATTATGTTTGAAAGCGACGATTTGGGCATTGCCCATGGCGCAACCATCATAGATGCTGGCATGGCTATCAATGTCCAAAATGATAAAATCATCTTTATCCGCTAGCGCAGAGATGATCCCTAAATTGGCTAAATATCCCGTAGAAAATACGATGGCATGATCCATAGCGTAAAATTCTTTTAAGGCGTCCTCGCATTCTTTATGGCCTTGGTAAGTGCCATTTAGAACGCGGCTGCCCGTGGTGCCAGCGCCAAAATTATCAAGCGCATCCTTACCTGCTTGCAGCACATCATCGTCAAATGTCATGCCCATATAATTATAAGTACCTAGCAAAATCGTCTCTCGGCCATTGCATATAGCTTCGGTGGGTGATTTTACTTCATCCATTACGATGGCATAAGGGTCCATCACACCCGTTGATAATAATGCTTCGCGCTCTTGAATCAGCGGATCAAATTTGCTTAGTAAATCTCTATTTTCAGCCATTTAAACTATCTACAGCCTCTATCAATTGACCTACATTTTCAATTTCAGCCTGCATATTCATAGTGATGACAATGTCAAAATCATCCTCGACTTCGGCTACAAAATCCATAACTGTTAAGCTATCCCATTCTAAATCACCAGCAAATGTGGTGTCATTTGATAGGGTGATGCCTTTTTTGTTAAAAGGTTCAATTAGCGCTTTTACTTTGTCAGCGGTAGCTTCATTGCTGGACATAGATATTCCCCTGGATAATTGTAATTGTAATTGTAATTGTAATTGTTCTAAGATATCAGTCGCTATGGCAAGTGAATAAGGCCGCAAAATGGCATGCAAAGCCAAAAATTAAAATAACCAATCAAAATATAGAGGTTTAGGTCCTAACTCTAACTTCTCAACCTAACTATCCGCAAATGATTTTATTGCGGCCTTTGCAATATCTTCTCCCCACTCCTGAACAAAATGCCCACCATCTTCGATAATCATGGGTTCCGGACATCCTTTGATGATCGCGGCCATTTTTATCATGGGATCGACGCCAAGTACAGGATCAGCAGCACCTATGGCCATAAAACTCTTACCCTTGAATTGGGTGGACCAATAAGCGGCTGCTTTTTTGCTTGTCTTAACGCCTTGCATATCGGGTGTGATGGGAACGAGAGCAGGAAAAACTTGCGCACCTGCTTTATATTCAGCGGATGGGAATGGCGCATCATAGGCTGCAATTTCTGCGTCAGTAAGATGTGGTGTGCCGCGCGCTATTAATTCGCCGATTGGCAAATCGGGTGTGTTAAGCGCATATTCTTTCCATTGCATAAAACCCTCGCTAGGTGCCATGCCAATACCAAGACCCGTATTCATAATGATAAGATTGGCTAAGCGTTTTTCAAAACCTTCATCAACAGGAAGGGTAAGGCCCAATAATCCGCCCCAATCTTGTACGACCAGAGTGACATTTTGCAAATTTAGATGTTCTACCAATGCAAGCAAATAGTTGCGATGAAAATGAAAGCTATAGTCGCTTTGGTTGACGGGTTTGTCACTGCGTCCAAAACCCAATAAATCTGGAGCAATAACACGCGCTCCACTCTCTAGGAATATTGGGATCATACGGCGGTATAAAAATGACCAACTTGGTTCACCATGCAGGCACAAATAGACATTTTCTGCATCAGAAGGTCCTGCATCAATATAGGCAATACGCAAATCTTCATAATTTGGCAAATTGTCAACATATTTAACGGGAAAATCAAAGTCAGGGATATTTTGGAATCTTTTTTCGTCCGTGCGTAATGTTTTCATGTTCAATATCCTATCTAATTCAATGATGATAACCTTCTATTAACCATATCTCTTTATGGCTTAAAAGCATGTAAATTCCAGTATATAGCGATAGAGAGATAATATGTTCGAGGCAGAACCAAAAAATATTAAGCAAATAGCCAGAGAAATAGCTACTAATATCTCTGTTAAAGAGCGCTTAAATTTGATGGCCAATAAAGAATCTCTGTGTGACGACTTAAAATTGGTTGCTCAATATCTTGAGCCTCGTCTCCGAGAGATAGGCATGGCCAATTGGAGGCTGTCAAAGGAGCATTCTGAACTCAAAAATTACCGATTCGATGATTCGGATTCTTTACGTGAAATCATGGTTAATAAGACTGCTCAATATACGCACATAAAATTTTTAGATTATGATAATGAAACTTGGGTGGAAGGTGCCTGTTTCAATGCTATGCTTGCCAAAACAATGGGATGGTTATCTTGGGAATTAACCTATCTTTGCAATAGCGTTTATGATGTTGGCCGTGAAATCTTAATGGATCAAATTCAGGATGATGATCCTATGAAATTAAGGTTACTGGCGTCATTTGCAACTGCACAGGCCATTGAAATAGAGTTGATGTGTAGTGCTATAAATAGTTTTGAAATGGCGAATGCAGAACATGCACGTTCGCAAAGTGCTAATAATTTCCGTAACACAGTCTCTGTTCAAGTAGGTGAGGCTAATGAATTGAGCTTAAATTTACAAAATGAAGTACAAAACGCTGGTACTAATGTTCGCAGCCTGCTGACCAAATCATCAGAAGTTGCCGTTGCATCAGAACAATCCGCTGTAGCAATGCGAGAAGCGGCAAGAACAGCCGCTGGATTAATTCAAGCTATTGATGATGCGCGTCAAGAGGTGGATGCCTCTAGCGTTATTGCTGCTGAAGCAGTAGCTGAATCTGAAAAGTCTCTAGAAAATTCACAAGAATTATCTACTCATGCAGCATCTATTGAGTCTATTTTAGGGCTAATTCGCGATATTGCTGGGCAAACCAATTTGCTTGCTCTTAATGCTACTATTGAGGCTGCTCGTGCTGGTGATGCAGGGCGCGGCTTTGCAGTAGTTGCACAAGAGGTAAAAAGCCTTGCCAGCCAAACGGCTAATGCAACCGATGAGATTACAACGAAAATTCAGTCCATTCAGGAAGCAACCAGAGGAACGGTGACGTCTAATGCATCAGTGGTTGAGATTGTGAAATCAGTCAATGCTTCTTCGGTCCGGATAAGAGACGCTATGGAAGCACAAAATCAAACCGTGACAATGATAACGGCTGCAGTCGATGAGACAGCTTTATCTGCTGATTCCATGTCTTCTATTATAGCCAGCATCAAAAATGAATCCGAGGGTATTGCGGATGAGATGGTTGTGGTTGCAAGTAGCTTTGATAAATTAAGCTCCTGTATGGAAACCGTGAAAAAGGGCTCTGAATCCTTTGTTCAACAAATATCAGACAATAAAGTTGCTTAACATAATAAAATACCAATGATTAGGAAAGCATAATAAATGTTGGAATTGGCATAATAGCTTTACTATAATTTGTGTATTTTTGATTCATCTGTGCAAATTTTTCAAGAGCTTATTTGCTGACCTATATTCTGCGTTTACATTTCTTGATGAAGAGATTAAAATATTCTTTGGAAACGCCCCAACTAAGATATTATTTCCTTAAGTGCCGCCGCTTCAATAAGCTCTGTGTAGCTATAGATTGATTCCAGGAGTTCGCTTGTCCGATTATCTGTTAGTTTTGAGTATAATTTGTTCCAACTTTTATATGCTTAGGTTCACTAATCTTGCGCTTTTCGATGATAATCATAGAATCATAAAAATGTACGAAACCAATCTCATTGGCAGGGCAAGAATTAGGCGTTATATTATGATACCAGCCATGCATGTCATCAATTAAGCCCTTACAAAATTCTATTGCCGTTCCATCTCGCTTATATCCGCCATTAAATTGACCTGGCCAATAGCTAGTATGTGTGTCTTCTATAATATATAAACCCCCATATTTTAATTTGGTCCATAAATGCTTAAAACTCTCTCTTTGATGTTTTGCAACATGTGATCCATCATCTAATATTATATCGGGAGAGCCCATTTCATTAATGACTTTCTGCAAAAACCTAGGATCATCTTGTGACCCAATTCTAACGTGGTTAGGGGCAATTTCGTAATTTTTACATTCTGGATTAATATCAATTCCATAGATAGTGGCTCGACCACCAAAATATTCTCTCCACATGTCAAGAGAGCCGCCTCTGCTAACGCCTATCTCCAGCATTTTAACATCACTATTTCTATATGTGGTGAAATAGCGTTCATAAATTTTTAAATAGTGAGTCCACTTATGGATGATTTGTCCTTGGTGCTTATAAAATATTTGTTCAAGGTCGCTATCAGCATCTTTTAGTAAAATCTTTGCATCATCTGTTGGCAGAAAATTCTTCATAAAATCATAATCTGATGTGGCAACGAATCCAGTTATTTTGAGGAACTTCTCGCGGACACGCGATATTAATGTTTGAGACACTAATCTTTCATCCTTTTATTTTTAGAGTAATATAGATTATTATTCAGGAATAGGGAAGCCGCGTTTCTCTAAGATATATTTCACATCAGGGTCACGGCCTCTAAATGCGCGATATGCTTCTGTGCGATCCGTTTCATTACCGGTAGATAATAAAATATTGCGGAACTTATCGGCTGTGGCTTTATCCCAAACGCTGCCCGCTTCTTCAAATGCTGCCCATGTATCAGCATCCATTGTTTCGGACCAAAGATAGCTATAATAGCCTGCGGAATAAGCATCTGAAGAGAAGAGGTGATTGAATTGCGGCAGTCTATGGCGCATCACGATTTCAGATGGCATGCCAATTTCAGCCAATGTTTCACGCTCAAATTTATCAACATCGGTGACTGGATTACTACGGAAATGCAGCTTCATATCGACAATTGCGCTGGATAGATATTCCACCGTTGCAAAGCCTTCGTTAAATTTAGAAGAGGCTTCTATTTTATCCACCAAAGCTTGCGGAATTGGCTCGCCAGTTTCGACATGTTTGGCATAGTTTTTCAGCACATAGGGGGTTAGTAGCCAATTTTCGTTCACTTGACTTGGATATTCTACAAAATCACGCGGTGTCCCGCGCAAACCAGGATATTCAATGTCAGTCAATAAACTGTGCAGAGCATGGCCAAATTCATGAAATAATGTCGAAGCATCGTCGATACTAATCAACGCTTTCTCACCATCCGCTGGTTTCACAAAATTATTATTGTTTGATGCTAGTACGTTGCGCTCTCCGCCCAATGATTGTTGTGAACGATAGGTTGTTGCCCACGCACCAGAGCGTTTGCCTTGACGGGCAAAATTGTCCATATAAAATAGCCCGACATTGCTGCCATCCTTCGCATCGGTGACTACAAATGTGCGCACATCAGGATGGAAAACAGGAACTTCGCCCGTATTTTCCTTAAAATTTAAATCATATAATTTCCCAGCCGCATCAAACATAGCATCAATCATATTGTCGAGTTGGAAATAAGGTTTAATTTCGGCCTGATCGAGATCATATTTTGCTTTGCGCACCTTTTCGGCATAGAATCGGTAATCCCATGGTGCGATGGTGATGTTTGCATCCTCAGCATCTGCAATTGTCTGCATGTCTGCCACTTCTTCTTTAACGCGAGCAACGGCTGCGGGCCATACTTGCATCATTAAATCCATCGCGCGTTCAGGATCCTGCGCCATAGTATTGGTCATACGGAAATGCGCATGGGTTTTATAGCCAAGCAATTGCGCACGTTCTTGGCGAAGCTTCAATATGTCCGCAATAATTGCGTTTGTGTCATTATCATCGCCATTATCCCCGCGATTAATATAGGCGTTGTAAACGACCTTACGTGCTTCACGATTGGTTGCGTTTTCGAGGAAAGGCTGCATTACTGAGCGCGTATTTTTGAGGGCATAACCTTCTTTGCCTTGGGCTTTCGCAGCGCTGCTTAATGCTGTTAAAAAACTAGTAGGTAAGCCTGCTACGTCAGCAGCATCGGTAAAATATGTAAATGTTTCTTCATCGGCCAAAACTTTATTGGAAAATTCAGAGAATTTGCGTGATAATTGTGTGCTAATATCAATGAGTTCAGATTTTTTAGACCCCGTCAATAAAGCTCCGCCGCTGACAAGGTTATCATAGGTGCGTTCTAACAGGCGCATTTGTTTCGGTTCTAATCCTAATGATGCGCGGCTGTCATATAGATATTTTATACGCTGAAAATAGCGGGCATCCAGCGATAATGCGTTGAAAAAAGCGCCTACTTTTGGCAGCCATTCCCCTTGGATTTTGCGCAATTCAGGTGAGGATAGGTTGGAGCTATGCACGCCCCAGTAAGAAAATAAGCGATTGATATATTCACCTTGTAATTCAGAGGCTATGATTGTGTTCTCAAATGTTATAGGTTCTGGATTGGTGAACATTTCTTCAAATTCAGCCTTGCCGCTCTTCATCATTTCTTCAAACGCGGCTGGAAAATCGGATATTTTCACTTTGTTCCAAGCGGGAACGCCTTCATAAGGGCCGTTCCATTCTTGCAATAATGGGCTTTTATGCACTTTTTCTCCTTTGGCATGATGCGCGACAAGCGCTGCACTAATGGTAATATTATGTTTGTTCTCAATCGATACTTCACCATTATTAATTGCTAAAGCGGATGTACTTACTGCTACTATTGAGGTGCCAGCAGCTAATGATAGAGAGAGCTGTGTGAAAATTTTACGGTTCGAGAACATAATAAACTCCAATATTTGCACGATCTGATAATCGCATTATGATGCGACATTTAATTTCAATGAAATGCACTATAATGAGCAACAGAATGGTAGCAAGCATCAAAACAATATTTTTATAATGTTATTTTGCGCTTCAAAGAGTCGCATGCTAGCAAATCTAGCCATTATCATGTCCATAATGGATATGATGATAGCCGCTGTTTCGTTATTGGTAAGGTTGTGTTGTTATAGAATATATATCAGGGCACAATGTAAAGTTACGATGGGAAGATATGAGCGATTTTGAATATGATTATCTAAGCTCTATGGCCAAGAGAAATGCGATTTTACTGTGCTCATCGCCATCTCGGCGTGATTATCTGCGCCTGCTTGCCCAAACATATCAAGTCATAATTGTATCGGAAACGATCGAAAATGAAATGGGAGATAATGGCGATTTTGGAACAGAATTAGACCTTATTGAAGATGATAAAAAACAAATTAGGCCTTCTGTTGATTTGCTATTAATAGACTTTACCTCCGATACGGAGATTAATCAGCAAGTATTATCGCACATTTCTGACTATTTAACTAAACATCAAATCGAAGCGGTCGTTTGGGCCACTATAGATGATCTTGATGAAGTTTTTGCACAATTGCCAGCCTCTCAATGTCATTTTCTGATTGACTCAAACCCGCTAGAGGCAATGCCTGCATTGACGGGCCTAACGGGGCGGGAAGTTATGAGCCATTTAAGCGACATAAGCCAAGATGAGAGCAATGAAAAAGAATATGCGGCTCTGCACCGTATCAGCGGGGAATTGGCAAACCTCGCTAAAACTTTAGCAGAGATAGCCGTTATAGATGATATGAATATATCAGAAACAGAAAAAAACGTATCTCCCATGACTTTAAAACCCAAAACTTACCAAGACGATTATCTTAATCATAGCGTTTTTAAAGACAAACCAATATCTTTCAATCCATTTCCAAATAAGGTATCATCTGGACCTTCGCCATTTATCGATAATGGGGATAAATATCCGTTACAAGGCAGTCCGATTAGCGCCGAATTGGTGCGTGGCATTATAAAACAACGCAGGATGCGCGATAATTATTTTGAAAGCGCTCTATTCGCCGATCCTGCCTGGGATATATTATTGGATTTGATGGCAGCACGATTATCGGGGCAGACCGTATCCGTATCAAGCCTCTGTATTGCGGCGGCTGTGCCAGCGACCACGGCTTTGCGTTGGATTACGTCTATGACCAAAAATGGCATGTTAGAGCGTAAATCAGACCCGATGGATGCGCGGCGAGTATTTATGGATTTATCCGATGATAGCTATGCGAAATTAGAAGCCTATTTAACCAAAGCAATCACTAGCGATGGGCCGAATATTTAAACAGTAAGCCCATGGTATCCAATATTTACTGTAATTAGCGACCTAAGCGTAATGTTTTATTCGCAACAGAAACTCAGTAAAATATCGAAAAGGCTTTAAAAAGACTTGCCAAAGCATCAGGCATTTGGCATTGGCCAATCTCTTGATTGTTCGTCCGCTAGGTATGAATTTATCAGGGGCGCTTAGCTCAGTTGGTAGAGCATCTCGTTTACACCGAGAGGGTCAGCGGTTCGAGCCCGTTAGCGCCCACCATTTCTTAATCCTGTATACGTTAGTCTTTTGCCTTTATTTTATGAATCCAAATCAGGTTTTCTCTAATTGTGTACAGCAAATTGACAGTATTGAAATCGTCGATTTCCTATAATATCGTGATGAATAATTTGGTCAGAGAACTTTGCGCTTAATAAAATGAATCAATCTCAATAACTTATCATTAAGTATATGGATTCATTGATTAAAGCTTGACGTAAAGATAGTTTTATATATCATGTAATGTGGTGGGAGACGCTGGAAACATCCCTCAGTTTATGGATTTAGAAGCCATACGCACTTAATATAGATGGCCGTCCTTAGCAGTGGCGACCTATTCACTAGATTAAGAAAAGAAGGCCAGGGCCCACCACCCTTACTTAAAATCATAGCCATAATATTTAAAAATAGGTTTATCATACTCGGAGATCTCTGCCTGATAAGGAAGTGGCCATACAGTTAGTCCGCAATCGACATGGTTAAGCTTATTATTCCTAGCGATTATTTTTTTTAATGATTTCGCTGGTTCCAACGAATGGTTTTTTGAATCTCTATTTAATGCATCATGAAAACTACTGGCGATACTATCTGATAGTTGTAAGCCTGCTAACCCCTCATCGGGTATATGCGATATCATATCTAAATCTATTAATTCAGTATTCCAATATTTTGGTTTTTTAAATGTTGAATCATTGGAAACTTGATAATTAATCTTATCAAAATAATTAAACATGCCTTGATAATTATGACCACCCTTCTGAGAAAAAATGATACGGAGCGGAAGGAGGTTTTGTTTATCTTGTCGCATTCTATACTCTGCCCAAAACATAATACGTTCCAATAATAAACGCGAACACCAATTATAATATTCTTGAGCAGACATTTTACCTAATCTTGGATTAATATGTGGTCTAAGATTATCCTTGTGCGAAGCAAAACAAAAAGCGCGGGCGGGTAGCTTTGCAATTTCTTGACATACCCTAAGACGTTTTTCGGACCCAAGTTTATGATAGTGCAGCGAATTTCCTTGGATATGTTTGATTATAGAACGGGTTTCTTGGACCCATTTGGTAAGTTCCTTTTCATTATCGCTTCGCACTACGAAAGCACCTAAAGTCATCCATTGATGGGGCATATCACGATAATGTAAGCCATCCGTGATGCCTGGGTCCCCGCCTTCATCAATATATACTGTGTAGTTACTCTTAAGTGCCATTAAATTATCATTACAAACTATCGATAATATGGCGAGTCATTATTGTTACTATTTAACTGCATTAGAATATATGGTTTATTGTATTTATCCCGCCTGCCTCAACAGTTTAGCGACTTCTTCATCGTCCCATTCCATGCCGCCATAAACGCGCCACACCTCTAATCCATTGCTATCATATAATATGGTGCTGGGCAGGGGCAGCTTCTGTTTGCTGCTGGCGCCAATATCATTTAAGAGTTGATTTCTTCTATCGGTAAAGCCTTGGATATTTTGAAAGCCATTTTGCTGAAAATAGGGGCGCACGACATTGCCCCCTTGTAAATCTTGAGATACGGTCAGCACCGTTATTCGCCCTTCTTCAATCGCTGCTAGATTATCCAAGGTTGGCATTTCAATGCGACAGGGCGCGCAATAAGTCGCCCATAGGTTGAGCAATATCGGACGTCCGCGGTACCGTTCTAAGGTCAATGATGATCCATCGGGGGCGTTAAAAATACTTAGCGGCATGGCTGTTCCGCGATAATCATAGAGCAATTCAGAGGTTAAGCCATTGGCACTTTCGAGCATGAAATTCTCATAATTTTGCGGCTCTTGCGGAGCATTATCGCGCAGCGTCTCATCGGTTAATTCATTCTCCGTTACGCTGTCTGCTTGCGCTTGGGAGCTAGATTGATTATCGCAGGCGCTGAGCGATAAAAGGAAGACTATCATTAATAAACGCACATCTGATTCCAATGCTATGTGGGGTGGCCGTTTTTCTGGCGGCCCTTCTTCTGTGATGCAAGAGATAAATGCTTCTATCCCATTCGACAAGCGTTTATGGAAACAGGATATTCAAGGGTCATTAGCACATATAAAAATGCTAGCGAAACAGGGTATTGTAGAGGATGATGATGCAAATAAGATTATTGTCGGCTTAGAGCAAATATTCGAAGAGTTTTTGGAAAATGGCGTGCCTGTTGATTTGACGCTTGAAGATATTCATATGACAATTGAAAAGCGGTTGACAGAAATTATTGGCCCTGCCGCTGGTCGGCTTCATACGGCTCGTTCCAGAAACGACCAAGTCGCTACTGCTTTTCGTTTGTGGGTGCGTGATGCCATTGATGAAGTGCTGCAATCTTTGCATATGCTACAATGCGTGATTGTACAACGCGCCGAGGAAAATGCTGATATTATTCTTCCTGGTTTTACGCATCTTCAAGTAGCCCAGCCTGTAACTTTGGGACATCATTTTATGGCCTATTATGAAATGATACGCCGTGATATTGATCGGTTTGAATGTGCACGCAATCGGTTAAATGTTTCGCCTTTAGGCAGTGCTGCATTGGCGGGTACAGGATTTAATTTAGATCGTGATATGACGTCCTCTGCCCTTGGTTTTGATGCACCTATGGGCAATAGTTTAGACGCGGTTTCGGATCGAGATTTTGCGTTAGATTATTTGAGTGCAGCCTCGCAATCATCATTGCATTTATCGCGTATGGCTGAGGAAATCATCATATGGGCATCACAGCCTTATGGTTTTGTAAGCCTATCGGATCAATGGTCAACAGGATCATCTATCATGCCGCAAAAACGCAACCCCGATGCAGCCGAATTGGTGCGCGGGCATAGCGGTCGTATCACTGGGCAGCTTAATGCGCTTATGATGGTTATGAAGGGGCTACCACTCGCTTATTCCAAAGATATGCAAAATGACAAGCCACCAGTATTTGAAGCACATGATTTGTTTGGATTATGCATTGTGTCGATGAGCGGGATGATAGAGACGCTGACATTTCATGCCGATAATATGCACAAAGCGGCAAGCAGTGGTTTCTCTACTGCGACCGATCTGGCTGATTGGCTCGTGCGTGATTTGAATATTCCATTTCGAGAAGCGCACCATATAACAGGTGCTACGGTGCGTCATTGTGAGGATAATGATATTGCATTGTCAGAAATTCCTGCTGATATATTAACATCTATTGATGGACGATTAGAAGGTAAGCCATTGCCCGATCTCTCTGTGGAAGGATCGGTGAATAGCCGAATAAGCTATGGCGGAACAGCGCCGCTTCGCGTAAGAGGAATGATAGCAATTGCAAAACAGGAGTGCGGATTATGAAGTTGATAAAGTTCTCATGCATGTACGCCTTTATGTTGTGCTCAGGGTGCGGGGCTTTAGGACCGTTGACGCCAAAAGATGGCGGTGATTTGCCCGTAAAAGCCTATGCACAACAAGAAGAACAATCGGCTGAGAAATTGTTACGCACTAGCCCGCAAGCGCGTCCTAATCGCGAGCAAGAAATATTAAGCCGATCAACGATAAGATCAGAAGATCCATTTGATCTGCCGCCAGAAGAAATTTTGCCTGATATCTCTATTGTTTTAGATTCTCTGCCTGAGGTTGATAGTGCAGAGACCCAGCCATAAATTGGCGTATCCCAATCTTTTTTGAGTAAATATTATGGATTATTTCCAATTAAAAAATGGCGAAATATATGCTGAGGATGTACCTCTAGCGTATATTGCCGAACAGGTTGGAACGCCAGCCTATGTCTATTCGCGTGCGACCTTAGAGCGTCATGCGCAGGTATTTCGGGATGGATTATCGGTGCTGGATAATCCGCATCTCGCATTTGCAATCAAAGCAAACCCCAATTTGGCGGTGCTAAAAATTATGGCGAATGAAGGATATGGCGCCGATGTTGTATCGGGTGGTGAGATGGAGCGCGCTCTGGCGGCGGGAATGCCAGCAAAGGATGTTATTTTTTCGGGTGTTGGAAAAACCCAAATTGAAATGCGCAAAGGCCTTGAAAAAGGCATTGGCCAATTCAATATTGAATCCGAACCCGAAGGGATAGAATTGGCTTATGTTGCAAATAATATGGGCATGCAAGCACCTGCAACTTTGCGCATTAACCCCGATGTAGACGCTGGAACGCATGCCAAAATATCGACGGGCAAGGCAGAGAATAAATTTGGCGTCGCAATTGACGAAGCACCAGCTATTTTTGATCGTCTAGCGCGATTAGATGGGATGAACTTGCGCGGGGTTGCTGTGCATATCGGCAGCCAGCTTGGCCTGTTAGAACCTCTAGAAGCTGCGTTCTTAAAGATTGGGGTGTTGGTCGCTGATTTGCGCAAAGCAGGGCATAATATCACCCATGTTGATTTGGGTGGCGGTCTTGGCGTGCCGCATAAAGAGGGCGAGCAATATCCCACACCTACCGAATATGGTACGATGATTGCGCGCGTCACCAAAGATTGGGATGTGCAGTTGATGTTTGAGCCTGGCCGTCTTATTCCAGCGAATGCTGGCGTGCTATTGACCAAGGTTATTCGCGTTAAACCCGCTAAGATTAACCCCTATGTGATTGTCGATGCGGCGATGAATGATCTAGCACGACCATCGCTTTACGATGCTTATCATGATTTTGCAGCGGTTAAGCCTAATGGGGAAAAGATGATAGCCAATATAGCAGGGCCTGTATGTGAAACGGGCGATACATTTGCCATTGGCCGTGAGATTGATAGCGTTTCGGCGGGTGATTTATCAATATTTCGTACAGCAGGGGCCTATGGTGCTACTATGGCGAGCACTTATAACAGCAGGCCTTTGGTAGCCGAGGTCTTGGTTGACGGGGATCGTTTTGCGATTGTTGCAGAGCGCATTAATCCAGAAACAATCTTGGCCGCTGAACAAGTTCCCGATTGGCTCGAATGAATAGAGAGATATAGTGATTATACTATGAACCAATTGCCCATTTTTGTGAATATGAAGGGACGCAAAATCCTCTTGGTGGGTGAGGGGGAAGCCTATGAGGCGAAGCGTCGTTTTATAGAGCGTAGCGGGGCAATTTGTACCGATAATGCGGATGAGGCGAAGATTGCATTTGTCGCAATAGAAAATGAAGAGCGCGCCATAGCCAAGGCGGATCACTTAAAATCTCAAGGTTTATTGGTTAATGTCGTTGATAGGCCAGCACATTGCGAATTTACGACGCCCGCAGTGATTGAGCGTGATCCATTATTGATAGCGATCGGTACGGGCGGAGCATCGGCGGGACTTGCAAAAGCCATTCGTCAACGCTTGGAGCAATTATTACCGCAAAATTTGGGAGTATTGGCAAAAGCCTTATTTGCAGCACGCGGGGCCATTAAAAAACGTTGGGATGATGCATCACAGCGCAGGCGCGCGATTGATACAGCTTTGCAAAGCGGCGCGATGCTGGATCCATTTTCAGCCAATAGTGCCAATAATGTAGAGACGTGGATAGATGGTGGAGATGAAGATTATAAAAACCGTGTTGAGGTGATTTGCTTAACCTCACCAGAGCCCGATGATATGACGCTGAATATGGCGCGGCTGCTTGGTGAGGCGGATATAATTTATCATGATGATGATATTTCCGATGCAGTTTTGAACCGTGCGCGCGCCGATGCGCAGCGTATGACAGGAGAGTTGGGCAACCAAACCAATGCATTGGTTATTAATTTGCGCTATTGCAAATCATGGCGCGAGGGCACATCATGTAATCCCAATCAATGCCGTGTAAGAGATGATATGATAGCCGCAATGAAGGTGACTTTATGAAGCAATGGCCCGAACCTATTTTATTTCTGGGGTGCGGCAATATGGGCGGTGCTATATTACGTGGTTGGCTTAATGCGGGAGCGTCGCCGCAAAAATTTCATGTCATCAGCCCTAGCAGACGTCTGTTGCCAGACGGTGTAAGAGTCTATGGCTCCAGCGCTGAATATAAGGAACAGATGCTTGCACCCAATATCCTAATATTGGCTATTAAACCGCAAATGCTTGAGAGGTGTATGAATGATATTGCATCTTTATTGGACAAAGATACGATCATCATCTCCTTGCTTGCGGGTATAAGCTATGCACAGTTACGCGTATCATTTCCTAACAATGGGATTGTGCGAATGATGCCTAATTTGTCGGCTGAAATCGGAAAATCACCCATTGGTATTTACAGTAATGACAGCTCTATAAGTCCGTTAATAGATGATATTTCCGCTCCGCTAGGCAGAGCATTATGGGTGGAACAAGATTCGCATATGCATATTGTGACCGCATTGGCTGGCTCAGGTCCTGCCTATTTGTTTCGCTTCATTGATGCCTTGGCGAGAGCTGGCACTTCGCTGGGGCTTGATGATGAGAGCGCCTTGATAATGGCGAAAATGATGGTGGATGGTGCATCTGATTTGGCCAATGCGTCGACCAATACGCCGCGAGAATTAGCCGAAAAAGTGACCAGCAAGGCAGGAACAACAGCAGCAGGATTAGAGCAATTGGATGATGAAGATGCGTTGCAGCAATTGATTGAAAAAACACTCAAAGCAGCGCATGATCGCAGCATTGCATTATCAAAATTGCGTTAAAAGGAGCAACTGATGAAAGTAACAAATCTATGGAGTAGAGGTACATTAATCTGCGGAGTTTTGCTTTTATCAATACCTACTTATTTAACAGCACAGAGCGATAGTGCTGCCAACGACGCAGTAGCTGCTATTAATATAGAAGAGATGACATTGAGCCAGATTGCGGATGATATTCGCAGCGGTAAAGTCACAAGCGCAGCTATCACTCAAGCTTATTTAGACCGTATCTCCGCCATAGATGATAGCGGCCCCATGCTCAATGCTGTGATTGCCACTATGCCCGATGCATTGCAGCAAGCTGCGCAAGCCGATGCTGATTTAGCGGCGGGTAATATTCATGGGCCGCTGCACGGCGTGCCAATTTTGCTCAAAGATAATATAGAAGCAAAGGGCAATGTGCCGACTACAGCAGGTTCATTGGCGCTTATTAATAATATTACCAATCGTGATGCGCCTCTTGTGGAAGGTCTTCGCAAAGCTGGAGCGGTGATATTGGGCAAAGCTAATTTATCGCAATGGGCCAATATTCGCTCGAATAATTCCACCAGCGGTTGGAGCAGCGTGGGTGGCTTGGTTAAAAACCCTTATGCGCTTGACCGCAATGCATGCGGTTCATCAAGCGGTAGCGGGGCAGCGGCGGCTGCAAGCTTAGCGGCTGGAACTGTTGGCACGGAAACCGATGGTTCGGTGATTTGCCCTGCGGCCATTAATGGCATTGTCGGTATTAAGCCAACGGTAGGTTTGGTATCACGCCGTCATATTGTACCGATTAGCCATAGCCAAGATACAGCAGGGCCAATGGCTCGCACTGTGCGTGATGCAGCCATTATGTTAAGCGCGATGGCGGGCAGTGATGCAGGTGATCCTGCCACTAAAGATGCCGATAAATGGAGAGGTGACTTTAGCGCAGGCCTAGATGGTACAGCATTGCAAGGATTGCGTATAGTCGTGCCAAGAGATCGGCTAGGCAGCAATGCAGAGCAAATTGCAATGTTTGATGCGATGCTGAGTAAAATGCGTGATGCTGGCGCAACTATCATCGATGCTAAAGATACTATGACGGGCTATGATGGATTGGGCGAAGCGGAATTTTTTGTGCTATTGACGGAGCTGAAAAGCGATATGGAGGCTTATTTGAAAAGTCTACCCAAAGGCTTAGTAGAGCATAAAATATTAGCGGATTTAATAGCATTTAACAAAGCCAATGCCGATAGAGAATTGCAACATTTTGGCCAAGAGATTTTCGATCAAGCGCAAGCCACTGGCGGAACGGATGATCCGAGGTATGCAGCGGCGCGACAAAAATCGCTTGATCTCGCGGGCCGCAAAGGCATTGATGGACTATTATCGCTTTATAATGCCGATATAATTGTACAACTTTCCAACGGCCCAGCATGGTTATCAACGCTTGGGAAAGGCGATAATTTTGTCGGACCAAGTGCGAGCAATTGGGCGGCCGTTGCGGGCTATCCGCATGTCACTGTGCCGATGGGTTATATCAATGGATTACCCGTTGGGATAAGCTTTATTGGCCGCAAATGGCACGATTATAATGTGATACAAGCAGCTTATGCTTATGAACAATTGACCAAGGTGCGTAAAGCACCAAGCTATAAAGCGTCCATAACTATTTCTGAATAATGAAACGCTATTTAGGTTTTGATTTTTTGATATTTATCAATCCCTTCTTAGGTGCTTTGTCATTTGGGAGTTCCAAAAATTCCTCTCTTATATGCAAGTTAATGATGGCATAATTAACTTCGCGTAGGAACATGATGAGCGATGAGGCCATGAATATCATGGCGATAATGAATGCTGTGCTGACATAGAGTGACAGGTCAACATTGTTAAAGCCCATGATGAATAATAGGCTGATAAGAATACATACGGTTATAGCGCTCAACACGCCAATGCCAATTGACATATTGACGATGCTGATCCGTTTTTCTAAATCGCGCAACTCACTAACCACCAAATCGTGCTCGCGGCCTTCGGTTTCTGTATAGAGTTTTTGTAATATCCGCGAACGATCAACAACACGGGCCAAACGCCCAGTGAAAAGATTGAGCAGGCTGCCCAGTGCGACTAATAAAAAAGCAGGCGTTAATGCCGTTTGCAACAAGGTGATAATTGTATTTGATTCCATAGAAGGGGACATTTAACCAATGACCCTTAAAATGCAATTGCTGCTTATCAAGACACTAAATTCTTCTCAGGCTTCTCAAGCATATTACGCGCTTCATTGCGTAAAAATATAGTATTGCTGTGCGTAGTTTTTTTGATCATATCCATTTTTTCGTCAGATGTCTGCACTGATAATAGAGCTTGAAATGCACTCAGCCGCATGCGATCGCAAGGATGTTTCTGCATATAGTCATGTGCCAGTGCTTGGCCTTGTTCGGGCAAGAGATGGACCGCCATTTGCAATAATATTTCACCAGAGACATGGTTTAATATTTTGATAATTTTTTTCGATTGTAGGTCAAAATGATATTGGTCAAACCATGGCTGCGCTATATTTTGATGCATGATGTTAATCGATACCGATAAAGCCTCGGCGGGCAATTGGTGATGCACATCTTTATGCGCGCGATAATGTAATATTTTGCCTTCTTCTAAGCAGGAGGTTTCAATATAGTGCAGATCAACACTTTCGCCTTCATATCCAATCACTTTTTCATAATCATATTCATAATATTCAGAACAATAGCCAGGTCCCATATATCCAATGGTCAAAAAATCAAAATTATGGTCATGTGGTGTATTGAAATAAAAGGTGGCCTCACCATTGCTGCGCATTAAATAATGTTCTTTACTGGGCCAAATATTGGCGCGTATCATGATGGCCTCTTGATTATGCAATATGATAGACTGACCGCCATAGGCATTGCCTTCATTTTGGGTATGACACTGGTCTTCTAATTCCTTAATTAAAATATCAGATAGAAATTCTCTATCATTATACAACCCTTTTAAATTATAGGCAGCGCCAGCGACGCTATTTTCGTCTTTGGGATCGAATCCATTCGCATCTAAATATGTTATAATTTCTTCTAAGCTGATAATATTATCATGATTAGATATAATTTCTTGAGCCATAGCAAAGTCCTTTTTTAGGCTTGCAGCGCGACGCAAAATTCTGGATATTGCGTCTTTAATATTTGCAGAGTATCTAATGCTGCTTTTCTTACACTGCGATTTTCATCATAATCAGCCATAGATAATAAGTGCGGCAGAGCAGCCTCTATATCCAGCGCCAGAAATTCACGCATCACATACCAACGCATATCGGGCGTTTCATTACGCACCCATTCTGCAAATAAAGGAATAGCTTTTTTGATCTGTTGATGTCGTAATATGGAAAAAATTAACTGCGCGCGTGATAATGTTTCATTGGCAAGCTGCTTGTGAGGTTGATTGTCGCCATTAAATTGCAAATAATGATGCGATATATTCTCTGAACTATCATCAAATACGCCAGTTTTAATGATAGCGCGCAGAAATATGATATTATTGGCCTGCGCAATAAAATTTATAGATTGGCGATTATTATTATAAATATACAGTTCTCCATCATGGCAGGATAATATTGTATGATTGCATATATTATCATTTGCATCCAATTGTACTGTGACAATTTGTGTGTTGCCAATAGGGGCAATCATCATGCTATCAGGGCCAAAAATAAAGCTATGATATGTGCTTTTTAGGTGCGTGCTTCTTGATTTCGCTATGCACAGTTGGATTGAGAATTTGCGTTCTTGATGCAGTATTACAGTGGAATGCTTATCATTTTTGCTGCTGCGCAATTCTATATTGGCAAAGGGATTTGTGCTTTGTAAGTCGCATAATTTTCCCATCATAGCATAGAGCCAAGAAAGATCACCAAATAGAGGTTTGAGATTGTTAATACAATTCTGCGCCGTAGAGGACTCCCCAGCTTTCAAAATATATTGGCGTTGTATTTTTCCAATGGTGCTGTTTTTCCATGATAGCATGGTACCGCGCATATCGGATAAAGCCGCTTGCTGTTGCGCAATATTGTTAGCAAAATTTTGAAGCTGAGGGTGAACAATCACGATTAAAACATCATACTATTGATGCTACCATTTTCCCAAAAATAAGTCGCTATTATGACCAAAATATCTTCTGAATTTCCATTTATCAATGGTCCTGTGATTGAATCTAAATCGGGCAGTAAATTTATATCAATGCATGGGTATTTCATATTAATCTCCTATATTGTGCCGCACATCATCTCAGAATAATCACTGCACTGTGCGATATTTGGAATTAGGAAATTTTTCATATTTGATGAAATTAACATTTTGTAATCTACATAATATAGAATTATGGTGATATAATATGAGCAATACACAACCTGCCCCGCCTTCATGGTTTCCTAAAGATGGAAAATTTGACGTTAAAGTCATTCAAAAAGGTTTTAACAGCTATGGGCATACGAAATTTTTGGGTATGGATTATGCTGACAGCGGTGATGATTGGTTAGAGCTATGCTTAGATTGGCGTGAGGAATTGGTGGCGGATGAGCAGAGCGGAATAATGGCTTCTGCTGCTATCATCAGCCTTTTGGATAATGCGACTAGCCTTGCGATTTTTAAAAAAATGGGAACTTTTAAACCGCAGGCGACTATGGATATGCGGGTTGATTATTTAAGGGCCTCGCCAAGAGGTGCACGCGTATATGGGCGCGGTGAATGTTATAAATTAACCAGCCGAATAGCATTTATGCGCGGGATTGCTCATAATGGAGATAGGGATGATCCAATCGCGCATGTAACAGGTACATTCATTCAAACCAGCCTATCGCAATTTATGACAGGCATGGCAAAATGAACCAATTATATGATTATAAATTACCGCCCTATGCGCGTGCTTTGGGGATGAATGTTGATGGCGAAGAAGATGGTGTTCCTATCATTACAATGCCATTTGGCGATAATGTTATTGGCCGTCCAGGCTTCTTGCATGGCGGAGCTATGGCGGGTTTGTTGGAGATTGCAGCTATGGCGTGTCTCTATGCTGCATTGGATAAAAGAGGGCAAAAATATAGTGTAAAACAGGTCAATGTTACGGTTGATTTTATGCGCGGCGGGGCCAATCATATGAGCTATGCCATTGGTAAGGTGAATAGATTGGGCCGGCAATTAGCCAATGTTGAGGCCGAGATATGGCAAGAAGATAGAGAGCGCATCATATGTGCTGCTCAAATGCATTATATGGTGAAAATAGAAGAGTGAGCTATAGAGCGCCTATGCTTCGCCTTGAGTGTCAATTAAAGCGCTGGCAATGGCCTCTTCTGGAGACTTCCCGCCCCAAATAATGAATTGAAAGACAGGATAAAAACGATCACATTCGTCGATGGCAACATCGATTAATGTCTGGGCTTGATCAATACCTAGCATTCCGTTCGATGACATGATTAGCGCATGGCGAAATAATAATATTCCATTAGAAGCCCATAAATCGAAATGACCAATCCATAATTGTTCATTAATCAGCCCAATGGCTTTATAAAGATTATCGCGTTTATCAATATCCACTACGATCTCTGGTAGAGCTAAGATTTGCAGAGCATTATCTTCCTCGCGCCAGATGGCTTTAATCTTATATTGGGTCCAGCTTCCTTTTACTTCTGCGGATATTTCATCATCATTATCGCGTACAAATGCCCAGCCACGCGCTTCAAATAGGGCCGCTAACATATCAACTGGCAGGGATTCATCCCTATCAAAAATTGATAAATCGTCATCATTCTCACGCATTATCAGAGCTTTCCTAACATATAATAGCTTGTGCTAGGCAAATTGATGGGGCGCAATAGTTATGATGTAACCAATTTACAAAGTCTGTGGGCCAGATGTGGAAAACTCTGCCTAAATAAGAGAAATTAGAACAAAATTAAGAAACAAGGGCATTGCAATTTCAGGCATTTATTTTTTAGCAGTCGATTTTTTCGGTGCAGCTTTTTTTGCTGATATTTTTTTTGGTGTTGCTTTTTTAGATGGTGGTTGTTGAGAAGTAGTTTTGCTTTCTAGGGCTTCGATACGTTGCAGCAAATCATCATTTTCTGCCCTTGCTTTGGCTGCCATTTCTTTAACAGCGTTAAATTCTTCACGGCTCACCAAGTCTAATCCGCCAATCCATTCGCGCATTTTCTCGCGCATAGAAGCTTCAGCTTCGCGTCCTGCACCTGCCATAGTGCCAGCAACGCCATTTATCATTTTAGCCAAATCATCAAAAATATGTTTTTCGCTTTGCATTATAGGCTCCTTTGGACATTACCCCTATCAGGGCAGATTAGATATTTTTATAGTTCGTTAATATCAGCTCTCGCTGCTGGCGCATAGAGGCTTTCTGCATCGGGGTTTAAAACATCAATCTGATAATTAAGCGCCATGGCAAAGGATAACCACAATAAGTAAGGGATCATCAACCAAGCCGCTAAGGCTCTAATTTTGGAGAATATATATGTCGTTATGATCGCAAATATCCAAATCAATATTATCAGATAAAATGCACTTGTGACTTGCTGTTGTCCAAAAAATAAGGGTGACCATAACAAGTTTAATATATATTGCGTTAGAAAAAGGATGATAGCCAATATTTGAAACCTTGCCCCGCGCGCACTGATGATCAATGCGAATGCAAAACCGATCATGCAATATAATATCGTCCATGCGATACCAAATATATAACCTGGTGGCTGAAAAGAGGGCTTTTCAAGCAATTGATACCAGCCATTTTCTTCACCAGAACCAGAGATAATACCCGATAAAAAACCCAATAGCATGATCAATGGTACGATAAATAGAGCCCAGCGCATGAATGAAAGACGCAATTGTGCGCGTGATGCAATTTGGCTCATATATTCATCTTTCGAGTCGGAATATCATTGTGTTGGTGCTAATTTTTATTCCATAGACATTTCTTGCCCAAAATCCAATATGATTAAGGGACAGGGTGAAACTTTATTATATGAAATGCAGCTAAAATATTCTTATTCAGATATATTGTTAGAACAATTGGGCAGAGCAATCAGGCATAAAAAAACCGCCCATCAAATGACAGGCGGTCTTAGGGTGATATTTAATTAAGCTTTGCGGACACCGCTTAGAGCCATTGAACCAAATGCACCTGCTTTCACTTCACCAGAAATAGCATCGCCGTCGACATTTGCGCTGGCTTCTAATTTCATTGGCATCGGAACAGTCATATCCATGGTCCAAGACAGGCTATCACCGTCTACTTTACCATCGTTAATTTCCATTGTGCCAAGACCGCCAGCCATTTGGCCTGTGAAACTATCGCCATCGCTTTGCACGGTTAAAACACCACTTTGATCGCCCATAGGGCTTTTGATTGTTACATCATAAGAACCATCAACATTTGCCATTTTATTTCTCCTAAATTGGTTTTAATCTGCACTATTCACTAGCATCTTGGTTGATGATTTCAATCTGCAATCCAATTTTTTCAAGTTGAGGCTTAATTTTCGTTACATCACCCACGATCAGCCATGTGAATTTTCCTGCATCAACATGTTCACGAACAGCATCATTCATCTGTTGTCCCGTTAATTTTTTATAACGATCGGCCAATGTTTCCGCATAATCAAAAGAACGTCCATTGAGTCGGTCGGTTTGCATTTGACCCAAAACAGAAGCAGATGTTTCATAACGCCCCGGTAAGCTGAGCGTATTATTTTTGACAACACGGTCTAATTCTTCGGGTGTTACAGGTTTATCACTATTATAGGATGCCAGTTGATCCAATAAAACCTTAACCGACGGGCCTGTTTGGTTGGTTTGTACGGGAGCTGATATCATGAAGGGTGCGACATCTTCGGTTCCGAAGATGAAAGAGCGCACGCCATAGGACCAACCTTTGGTCTCTCGAAGATCAAAATTGATGCGCGACAAAAAGCTACCACCATAGATTTCATTGCCCGCACGCAAGTTAAACTGATCATCACTTCCTTTTAAACTCAATACTTGACCTGAGATGATAACAGATTGCGGTGAATTGGGTTTGTCGATCAGTAAGATTCTTGCTTTTTGCTCGGGCAAGGGAACATTGAAATTTTTCGCAGGAGCTGCTTTTGCATCAGGCTTCCACGTACCAAAACGAACATTTAATTCTTTTTTGATTTCGGCCAAACTTGTATCACCGACAACAAATATCTCTGCTTTATCAGGGTGAATCCAGCTTTTGTGGAAGTTCACAATATCATCACGGCTAATTTTCGCGACAGTCTCGCTATAACCGCTGCCTGTTAGTGGTGTGCCATAAGGATGGGCTTCACCATAAACGAGCGGCGGTAACGTGCGAAATGCTAATGCTTGCGGTCGACCTTCTTCGGCGTTGATACGGTTCAGAGTCTGTGCACGCACGCGCTCTAAATCTTTGTCGTTAAAGCTGGGGTTTTTAATGACATCAGCCAGCAGATCAAGCGAACCACCAAGATTGACATTAACCGCCGTTACAGATGCTGTTGTACGGTCTAAATTTGCGCCAACATTGATACTAGCGCCAAGGCTTTCTTGTGCTTCTGCCAATTGATTAGCAGTTAATGATGTTGTGCCTTCTTCCATCAGGTTGCTCATCATATTGGTAAGACCTGCTTGATTTTTTGGATCAGAAGCATAACCAGAATTAAAGCTTACCGTTACGCGCACGGATGGCACAGCATCACGTTTTGCAAAAAATATTTTTATGCCATTGTCTAATGTTGCTTCTTCTACAGTAGGCAAATCGAGTGGTACAGCTTCACCAGCTCCTGGGAATTTGCTGCGGTCTGCTTGGAATTGCGTTGGTGCAGATATGCTGATGTCAACTTGATCTTGCGGTCTGTAAAATGCAGGCTTTAAGGTAGGAGCTGTGATTGATAGTGCATCATTATTACTGCTAATTTGTGAGGCGGAGCTAATCTTGCCAGCGCCCACTTCTTCATAGGCCTCGCGCTCGCCTTGTTCGACCCAAATCTCGGCGACGGGACGTGTTATCCATTTTGCCATTGCCGATTTAACATTAGCCGGTTTCATCGCTGCTAAACGCTCTAATTCTTTTTTATAATAGTTGGAATCACCAGCGAATAGTTTGCCTTGGGCTAAAGCCACAGCCTTACCGCTAAAACCACCAATTTGTTCCAAACCGAGGATGCGGCTTGCTGCTGCGCTGGTGGCAACCCGTTGCACCTCTTCATCGGTTGGGCCTTCGGCAATATATTCGGCTAATATTTCATCCAAGCGTTTAGCAAGTTGATCCGCATCAGCACCTGGTTTGAGGTCTGCTCTTATTTGAAAGGTGCTTCCATGAACAAAGCCTTGGACAAATGCGGCCACAGATACAGCCAGTCCTTCTTCACGCACCAATATTTTATCAAGACGTGAACTGGCAAGGCCGCCCAATGCACGCGCACCTACATCCAGAGCTGTGTAATCATCCTGCGCAAGGCCAGGAACAACCCAAGAGCGCATAATACGGGTGGTTGGGACTTTATCCTTTAAAACTGATTTGACAGGCTTGTCGAGTGTGGGAATAGGCAGGTCAAATTTCTTGGCTGGTTTGCCTGGTTTAATATGACCAAACCATTTCTCTACCAGAGGCTTAGCTTCTTTGGCGTTAATATCGCCAGCCAAAACCAAAATAGCATTGTTGGGGCCATAATTATCAATGAACCATTGTTTCATGTCATCCAAAGATGCTGCTTCTAAATCAGCCAATGACCCAATTGTACTGTGCGCATAGGGGTGACCCTCTGGGTATAATAATTTGATTTGCTCATAACCAACAAGGCCATAAGGTTGGTTGTCGCCTTGTCGTTTTTCATTGGACACAACGCCAATTTGATTGTCCAATTTTTCTTGGCTGATAGCATTTAACAAATGCCCCATACGATCACTTTCCAGAAACAAAGCGGATTCGACAGCGCTCGTTGGGACATTTTGGAAATAGTTGGTGCGGTCCAACCATGTCGTGCCATTTAGACCCGTTGCCCCGATTTCAGAAGTATATTTGAAATAATCACCTGGCGCATTTTCGCTGCCATTGAACATTAAATGCTCAAATAAATGCGCATAACCAGTTTTGCCTTTTGGTTCATGTTTTGAACCTACATCATACCAGATAGAGACAGCAACGATAGGCGCTTTTCGATCTTCATGCACAATAACGGTAAGACCATTGTCGAGTGTAAACTCTTCATGAGGAATATCGACTTGAGCAACCAGATCGGCGACAGGGGCAGGATTGCTCTGTGCGCTCACTGGCAATGTTGCCAGAGCAGCCGCGGAGACAAAAAGTAGGCTCTTGATACTGATTTTCATCTTTATTTCCTTCTAATTAATTTCAAATAATACTAAATTTGCCCAGATGCTATTGTGTAAAGCTATTTTGTACAAGTGATAAATCTATGCTTATAGACAGGCTCATTCTCTTGTTCGACAAACGACATTTTAGGGTGCAACGCTATAATTATATCAATTTGTGCAGCATCTAATATATTGACCTTACGCTGGCTATTGGACTGTCTAATTGGAGGATAAATTTTGCGCTAAGCCCTTGCGGTGTATTTTTGCAACACTATCTTGAATATAAGATATTGCGTTAAATGAAGCGTGCATAAAAGGAATTGTTACAATGAATTTGGAAAAGTTTACGGATCGAGCAAAGGGCTTTTTACAGTCAGCACAAACCGTCGCTATTCGTTTAAACCATCAACGTATAACGCCCGAACATATGTTAAAGGCGCTTCTTGAGGATGATCAAGGAATGGCGGCTGGACTTATCCAAAAAGCAGGCGGCAATGCGAAGTTGGCGGTTCAATCAGTCGATACAGCTCTGGCCAAAATAGCCCAAGTTTCTGGCGGTGGTGCGCAGCAGGCTCCAAGCCTTGATAATGATCTGGTACGGATTTTGGATACAGCCGAACAGATTGCAGAAAAAGCTGGCGATGCCTTTGTAACGGTTGAACGTTTGTTGCTGGCAATCACCCTGTCAAAAACGACCCAAGCGGGTATTGCTCTGTCTGATGCAGGGCTTAAGGTGGATGCGCTCAATGCTGCTATTAATGATTTGCGTGGTGGCCGCACTGCCGATAGTGCGAGCGCAGAAGATCGTTATGATGCATTAAAACGCTTTGCCCGTGATTTGACCGAAGTGGCCCGTGATGGCAAGCTTGATCCTGTGATTGGCAGGGATGAGGAAATTCGCCGTACGGTCCAGATATTGGCGCGGCGCACCAAAAATAACCCTGTCCTTATTGGCGAACCTGGGGTTGGTAAAACCGCCATTGCCGAGGGGCTAGCATTGCGTATTGCCAATGGTGATGTGCCAGATAGTTTAAAAGGGCGCACTCTAATGTCGCTCGATATGGGGTCGCTAATTGCGGGTGCCAAATATCGCGGTGAATTTGAAGAGCGATTAAAGGGCGTATTGGATGAGGTAAAGCAAGGTGAAGGGGATATTATCCTTTTCATTGATGAGATGCACACTTTGGTGGGCGCTGGTAAAGGCGAGGGTGCTATGGATGCATCAAACCTTTTAAAGCCTGCGCTGGCGCGTGGTGATTTACATTGCATTGGCGCTACGACTTTGGATGAATATCAAAAACATGTTGAAAAAGACCCTGCCTTGCAGCGCCGTTTCCAGCCCGTGGTGGTCGGCGAACCAACGGTAGAAGATACAATTTCTATTTTGCGCGGTATCAAAGAAAAATATGAACTCCATCATGGGGTACGTATTACCGATGGTGCATTGGTATCGGCGGCGACATTATCGCATCGTTATATTTCGGACCGTTTCTTGCCCGATAAAGCGATTGATTTGATGGATGAGGCCGCCAGCCGTATTCGCATGGAAGTAGAATCAAAGCCCGAGGAAATAGAATCGCTAGATCGGCGCATCATTCAGCTTAAGATTGAACGTGAAGCTCTATCCAAAGAGAGCGATGCGGCATCCAAAGACCGCCTGCAAACATTGGTAGGAGAGCTAGCCAATTTGGAGCAAGAATCTCTGGAGATCACCCAGCGCTGGCAGGCCGAGAAAGAAAAAATATCGGCCGAAGCGAGATTGAAAGAATCCTTAGATGCTGCACGTATCGAACTTGAGCAAGCGCAGCGCAGCGGTGATTTGGCCAAGGCCGGTGAGCTGCAATATGGTACAATTCCTGACCTTGAGAAAGAATTAGAGCAAGCCTCTGAAGCCAATGAAAATGCCATGCTGCGCGAAGAAGTGACCGACGAAGATATTGCATCGGTTGTATCCAAATGGACTGGGATTCCTGTTGATAAGATGCTGCAAGGTGAGCGCGAAAAGTTGCTGAAAATGGAAGAATGGCTCGGTAAACGTGTCATTGGTCAGAGCGATGCGGTCGAGGCCGTTTCAAAAGCAGTGCGCCGCAGCCGTGCTGGCTTGCAAGATCCTGGTCGCCCGCTTGGTTCCTTCTTGTTTCTTGGGCCTACTGGTGTTGGTAAAACGGAACTTACCAAATCATTGGCAGCATTTTTGTTCGATGATGAAAGTGCGATGGTGCGCATTGATATGTCCGAATTTATGGAAAAGCATAGCGTAGCACGCTTGATCGGTGCGCCTCCAGGATATGTGGGATATGAAGAAGGTGGCACATTGACCGAGGCCGTACGCCGTCGCCCTTATCAAGTGGTATTATTCGATGAGGTTGAAAAAGCGCACGGCGATGTCTTTAATATATTGTTGCAAGTGTTGGATGATGGTCGATTGACCGATGGGCAAGGGCGCATCGTAGATTTTTCCAATACGTTGATTATTTTAACGTCCAATCTGGGCAGCCAGTTTTTAGCGGAATTGGAAGATGACCAAAAAGTGAGCGATGCTGAAAGCGCCGTCATGGATGTTGTGCGCGGTCATTTCAGGCCCGAATTTTTGAATCGCTTGGATGAGATTACACTATTCCATCGTTTGGCTGCGCATCACATGGCGCCCATTGTGGAAATACAAGTATCGCGCGTGCAAAAATTGCTTAAATCTCGTAAAATTACCTTGGCATTAACCGATGCTACAAAAGCATGGATTGGCCGCGTTGGATATGATCCCGTCTATGGAGCAAGGCCGTTAAAACGCGCTGTACAGCGTCATTTGCAGGATCCGCTAGCCGATATGATATTGCGCGGCGATGTGCCTGATGGCAGTATGGTGAACATCGAAGAAGGCGATGGCGCTCTAAAATTTAAGGTAGGATGATGAACATATTTTACTATATTCGGCCGAGTTAAGCAGGTTAATCCAAATGTATTGGTTTGTATATTAAACTCTAAGCTCTAGCTAATTTCAAGAAACAGTTTTATAGTTTCTTGGAAGATAGTATTATCTGCTGCGGATATTAAGGTAAGTTACTGGTAGTATGAAGAAAAATTATCATATAGCGATTGCAGTTATCAGCCTGTCATTGGTCTCTGCCTGCATACCCAGAGGGGCCCAAGATAGCCGAATTAAGAGTAATTCATCTAATCCGCAGTTGGAAAGTGATGATATTGTAACTCAAGAGGTTGATTGGAGCGCAGCTTCGGTTAACCGCAATGCGAACGAAGTGATAGCAGGTGAATATACAGTAAAACGAGGTGATACACTATCGGGTATCGCTGTTAAGACTGGTTCGCCGCAAAACGAAATTGCCAGCGCCAATGCCCTTGAAGAACCATTTACATTGCGTGTTGGACAAATATTGCAGATTCCATCGGGTACTTATCATAGAGTCAGCAGCGGGGAAACTGGTATTGCCATCGCACGCGCCTATAGTGTTCCATGGAGCGAAATAGTCGCTTTAAATGATCTGCAAGCACCCTATATTTTGCGGGTCGGGCAGAGATTGAAACTACCAACGGCTGGATCGCCTAGTTTAGCAGCGCGCGGTAATACGGCAACAAGTAATAAATCACCCGAAGAGTGGGCGGAAAATTTTGATCTGGGCATAGATGATATTGTGACGGGTGGCTCGCCTGCTCTCCCCCCTAAAACGACGGATACATCTCTATCCGAGGCTGTTGCAACACCCAGTGGTTTTGACAGCCAATTCATATACCCGCTGCGCGGGACATTATTGTCGCGATTTGGCAGCAAAGGTGGTGGTATTGTAAATGATGGTATCAATATTGCTGGTGCGCAAGGCGCGTCCATCGGTGCTGCTGCTGATGGCGTTGTAGTCTACAGCGGAAATCAAATAGAAGTATTTGGTGGCCTTATATTGGTGGATCATGGCGAGGGTTGGGTTACGGCCTATGGTCATGTCGGACAGATTAATGTCAAACGCGGTCAAAAAGTTAAAGCGGGACAAAATATTGGCCAAGTCGGTCAAACAGGCTATGTGGATCGTCCGCAATTACATTTTGAGATTCGCAAAGACCGTAAACCTGTTGATCCTCTAACGAAATTGCCCAACAACTGAGTCGCAATATATGAGCGCACAACATAAGAGGGTTGGCGAATTTGCCACATTAAGACGCAAATCTAGCGTACCGATTTGGGTCGATATATTAGTGCGCGTGGGTTTTGTTCTGGCGCTCATTACTATGGCAATCATGGTGCATTGGCTCGATAGAACGGGTCTACAAGACAGTTATGACGGCGAAGTAAGCTTCTTAGACGTTGTTTATTTCACTATGATATCTATTACAACAACAGGATATGGTGATATTGCGCCCGTAACCGAACGCGCACGCATGTTTGATGCGCTTGTGGTGACGCCTATTCGTGTGTTTGTTGTACTTATTTTTCTTGGAACGGCTTATAATTTTGTGCTTAAACGCACTTGGGACAGGTGGCAGATGAAATTAAATCAAAGAAACCTCCGTGATCATATCATTGTTTTTGGCTTTGGGGTCAGCGGTTCAGAAGCGGTAAAAGAGCTGATCGCGCGCGGCGAAAACACCAAAGATATTGTGGTGGTCGATACAAATGAGAGCGAATTACGCAGTGCTGAGGCGATGGGATGTTATGTCTATTGTGCCGATGGTACGCGCGATGAAACGCTTAAAAATCTGAAAATTGATAAAGCATCATCGGTGATTGTTTCGGCTGGCCGCGATGACACATCTATTTTGATTGTCCTAACTGTACGCCATTTGGCTCCGAAATTGCCAATAAGCGTTGTTGTGCGCGCATCAGATAATGAATTTCTGGCGCGTCAGGCGGGAGCTGATAATGTTATCAACCCTGTAAATTTTGCTGGATTATTACTCGCTGGTTCTTGCCATGGTGAACATGTGTCCGATTATATATCGGATCTAGCATCGGTAAATGGCCGCGTTATGTTGCAAGAGCGCCTTGTCGATGAATCCGAAGTGGGCCATCCGCTAAGGGGATTGTCATCGGGTGTTGGTGTGCGCCTCTATCGCAATGGAAAACCCTATGGTTATTGGGAACCACCAGCACAAGCTATGAAAGCAGGGGATATGATCGTGGAAATAGTTCCTGGTAATGGCAATGGGATGAATTCTCAGGAGTTATAGGTGTTTATAGAATATTGTTTGGTTCATAAATTTTGCAAACATCAGTTTCACAAAATTAATTTCTGATTAACTATTCGTAAATTAATCAAGATTATGTTACTACATTTAATATATTTGTTGGGAGGCGGTAATGGATAAAATTGAAGGTCTAAAAACAGAGCTTGAAACTTATAAAAACTTACTTCCTTCGCTGAAAGAAAAAGAAGGGAAATTTGCCCTGATTTCTGGAGATGAATTGCTAGGAACATTTGATACTTATTCTGATGCACTTGATGAGGGCTATAGAGAAAAAGGACTTGATCCTTTTCTTGTTAAAAAGATTTCATCAATTGAAATTATATCTTATTTCACCAGAGATTTACATTCATGTCCCACTTCAGCAACAGTCTAGATTCCAGCGGACCCATTCTAAATATTGTGGTTGGACCCAATGCGCCGCGCAGAGATGCTATCTTAAATGCTGGAATGCAACCCTCCGCTCCTAGACTAATCCGTTTATTAATTGATACGGGGGCATCGGGTACGAGTATAGATTTGAAAACTCTGCAATCTTTAGAATTAGTTCCTACAGGTGCGGCTAATATGCTGACGCCATCAAACAGGAGGAAGTCCAATTGTAGCACCTACTTATGATGTAGAGTTAATGTTTACAGGTATTGAAGGTGATAGCCATAAATTTGAGAGTATGCCCGTAATAGGTTGCGACTTTTCGTCCCAAGGAATTGATGGGCTTTTTGGTAGAGATGCACTTTCAAAATCAAAATTGATATATATCGGGCCTGATTCTATTTATTTATTATCATTTTGAAATATTTGGTCCTTTAACCAGGTTCTCGGCTATGAATAAGCGTGTACCGCGCCCATCGCGATATAGAATAATATCCAATATCCTGCATCAATGAAGAATAATGTTTTGCTCTTTTGCGAAAATAGATAATTGGTACCGATGGCTGGAATGATAAAACCAATCGCAACGCCAAATGCTGTCAATATTTTAACGGCTGCGCTTAAATTATCATAGGTCGCAAATATATGCGCCATTGTCCATGATGCGAGTAGGCTAAATGCGAATGCACCGCCATAAATCGCAAGCATATTACCTTGTCTAATTTGCTCCTCGCTCAGGCCAACTGCGCCCATCCATTTCTTCCCCATTATCGGGCCATACCAAATACCGCCAACCATAAATCCAGCCAATGCACCGACGATTACGGCTATCCAGTTCACGTCAAAAATATTCATAATCACTCTCCCTCAATGATTCTTTCTAATAGGAATGATAAAGTATCGTCAATATATGCAAGAGATTTCGTTCTTATTTGCATGGTGACTTGCACACTATTTGCCGATAAAGGACCATGCTATGGAAAAGCAAACACCCAAACAGATCGCAGCATCCCCTAAAATAGGAATGGTATCCTTGGGCTGTCCCAAAGCCTTGGTGGATAGCGAGCGTATTTTAACATCGTTGCGCAGCGATGGTTATGAAATGTCGGCCGATTATGCGGGGGCAGATGTTGTGCTGGTGAATACATGCGGGTTTTTGGACAGCGCCAAAGAAGAGAGCCTAGATGCTATTGGCGAGGCTATGGCCGAAAATGGTCGCGTGATTGTGACGGGCTGTATGGGTAATGAAGCCGATGCCATTCGCGCTCGTTTCCCCGATGTATTGGCTGTGACTGGTGCGCATCAATATGAAGATGTAGTGAGCGCAGTCCATGAAGCTGCACCGCCTGCGCGCGGCGAATATGTCGACCTCATCCCCCAAGCCAATGCGGATTCCGGCATAAAATTGACGCCGCGTCATTATAGCTATTTGAAAATATCCGAGGGCTGCAATCATCGCTGCTCATTTTGCATAATCCCTGCACTACGCGGTGATTTGGTGTCGCGCCGCCCCGATGCGATATTACGCGAGGCTGAAAAATTGGTAGCGGCTGGCACAAAAGAATTGTTGATAATCAGCCAAGATACATCGGCCTATGGCGTGGATATTAAACATCAACCGCGCGTATGGAATAGTCCTATTGGCGGCGGACGCGAGGTGCGTGCGCATATGACCGATTTGGCGGCTGCACTGGGTGATCTGGGTGTTTGGACGCGGCTGCATTATGTCTATCCCTATCCGCATGTGGATAAGGTCATACCATTGATGGCAGAAGGCAAAATCACGCCCTATTTGGATATTCCTTTTCAACATGCTGCACCCTCGGTTTTGAAACGTATGAAACGCCCCGCCAATGAAGCAAAAATATTAGAACGTGTGAAAAATTGGCGCAAGATATGCCCTGATTTGACCATAAGGTCTACCTTTGTGGTTGGTTTCCCTGGTGAGAGCGAAGCGGATTTTCAATATTTGCTCGACTGGCTCGATGAAGCGCAATTAGACCGCGTTGGCGCGTTTCGGTTTGAACCCGTTGAGGGCGCTGCGGCTAATGCTTTGGATGGTGCGCTGCCCGAAGAAGTGAAAGAAGAACGCTATCAGAGGTTGATGGAAAAAACCGCTGCTATAAGTGCTGCACGTTTGCAGGCCAAAATAGGCCGAACCTTACCCGTGATTATTGATGAAATGGGTGAAGCCGATGAGGATGGCGATATTGGCGCAACTGCCCGATCACAGGCCGATGCGCCTGAAATTGATGGAAATGTATTTTTGCGCAATGTTGGTGCGGCCGTTAAGGTCGGCGATATTATCGATGTAACCATCGAAGAGGCTGATGAGCATGATCTTTATGGCGCACCAATTTAATCAATAACCCTAAAATCGATGAATTATATATCATCGCGTGCTGCGATTGCCTCATGCATGGCGATCAATCTTTTGGCCTCCACAAGATGCAGCAATTCGGTCATTTTTCCATTCACTTTAATGACCCCTTTATTGCGGTTTTCAGGCAGTTCAAAAGCGGCAACAATGGCCTGTGCTTTTTCAATATCATCAATAGCGGGTGCAAAAATACGGTTGGCACTATCTATTTGATTGGGGTGGATGAGGGTTTTACCATCATAGCCCATAATCTGACCTTGGTAGCATTCATCCTCTAGCCCAGAAGCGTTTTGAATATCATTATAAACGCCATCAATAGCAATTAAATCATAGGCTCTTGCAGCGGTTAGTGTGACGCTAAGCGCGTGCTGAAATGCGGCGCGATCAGGAGTGGCGGCTGCGCGAAATTCCTTGGCTAGATCATTGGTGCCGATAATGAATCCTGCCAATTTGGTGGATTGGGATGCAGCGGCAATCTCTTGGATGTTGAGAAGTGCGAGCGGCATTTCAACCATAACCCATAATGCAATGCCATCATCCAAATGCGCGTCAATATCGAATATATCTTGTGCGCTTTGTACTTTGGGGACAAGCGCACCATCGGGTCTCACATCATTAATCATGGTCAAATCATCTTTGCCCCAAGGTGATGCAAATTCATTCATACGAATGATTATCTCGCGCTTACCATAAGGGTTTGATTGGATCATGTTAGCGACCATATCGCGCGCTTCTTCTTTAAGGTCTGGGGCCACCGCATCTTCTAGGTCGAGCATGATAATATCAGCGGGTAAAGATTTGCCTTTTTCCATCGCTTTAGCATTGATTCCCGGCGTATAAAGACAAGAACGACGCGGACGGTGGATGCTATTATTTCCCATGGTGAGTTACCTTGTAAATGCAATAAATATTATTGCTATCAATTATTGTCGAGATTGACTATGCTTTGTAATAATAATGATATATTTGTAGTAGAGTGTAAAATATTTCGGACGATATATATACAATAAAGATTATCAAAAAGCTTGATGAATTTCGAGCTATTGCTGAATATTGGGATGATGCTTTAACGTATTACGAACATGCCTGTTTTCATTTATCTTCAGATTATATCATATCAATTTGGCAGGCCGATGATGGGGCATTAGATCCGCATATTATCATTATTTATAGAGATGATATTATTGTTGCATTCACCGCTTTAGATAGAAGCAATTATAATTATATTCACATGCCTATAAAGGCAGCTCTGCCGCTTGATTATATGCGTTATGGTCGTTCTGATGTGGTGGTTTTAGATAAGCAAGCAGCGCCCTTACTGCGTGATGCTGTTAAAAAAATAGGGGTTGATATTTGGCATTTAGATCGGTTTCCCTCACAAAGTCCATTTATAAAATATTGCGAGAATAATTTAACAAAATCAGAATACTACCCTTATCAAGACTATGAATTGGCACTTCTTAATACGCAGATGCCATGGGATGAATATCTACAAACAAAGAGTAAAAATTTCCGCCGAACGTATAAACGCATGCTGGTAAGTTCATTACCTTTTCGCGCGCAATTATATGCAGATAATTATGTGAGTGCTGAAAAAATTATTACCGATATTTGTAATGTTAATGAACAAAGTTGGAAGAATATAGCAGGGAGTGATTTTTCAGAAGACCCTAAGCGTTTGCGGTTTATTAAAAATATAATTCAAACAGCGGCTCAAAAGAAAATGTTAGTCGCTAGTATATTATATGAAGGTGATAAAGCTGTGGCCTTTACATTTGGTATAATAAGTCATGGTACTTTATATGCCATGGAAACAGGATATATTGGCGCATATTCAGAGAAATCTGCGGGTATAATGTCTTATGCTATATTGATGAAATATGCATTTGATACGCCTACAATCAAGGCTTGCGATATGGATACGATCAAGACAAATGGAGGGTATAAAAGGCGCTGGATAACAGCATTAGATCAGCAAAAAGGTGCAATGCTATTATTGGGTGGTGTTGGTGCTATGACTATTCGCGCGGGTAGATTATTGTCCAGTATAAAGAGAAAAATTCATCGATAAATATTTTATTGTGATTTCATCGAAAAATATATCATCTTTGCTATGAATAAGCTTATGTTATTGACACGAGGAACGGGATATGAAGATATTTGTAACAGGTGGATCGGGTTTTGTAGGCGGCGCTGTAGTACAAAAATTATCTCATCAGCATGACATTATTGCCATGTCGCGCAGCGACATAAGCGATGCTAAGATTATTGCCAAGGGCGGTGTTCCCATTCGCTGCGATTTGCAAAATGTCACGAAAGAACATCTGCAGGGCTGTGATGCCATTATCCATGCAGCAGCCTATGTAGAAGAATGGGGTCGTTGGGAAACCTATGAAGAGATTAATGTCCAAGGTACGCATAATATATTAAACGCGGCCAAGGATGCAGACGTAAAACGTTTCATCCATATTGGAACAGAATCAGCGCTATTTTTGGGGCAAGATTTAATCGATGTGGACGAGGAATATCCGCTCGCGCCCTATAGCGAATATCCCTACAGCAGCACTAAGGCCAAAGCAGAACAGATCGTTATAGATGCTAATGAGGGTAATTTTATAACGCTATCATTGCGGCCCCGAATGATTTGGGGTGAAGGGGATGAAACGATCCTAAAGGTCGTTATCAATATGACGAAATCGGGTAAATTCACTTGGATAGATGAAGGAAAATATCTCACATCTACAACGCATATTGATAATTTGGTTCATGCGATAAGCCTCTCTCTGACCAGAGGCGAGGGAGGCGAGGCTTATTTCATAGTAGATGATGATACTATTTCTATCAGGGATTTTTTAACGCAATATTTGGCAACGCAAAATATAGATTTAGGCGTAAAATCTTCACCATCTTGGATGGTTAGGGGTATAGCCAATATAGTAGAACCAATTTGGCGCTTTGCAGCGCTTAAATCGGCGCCGCCAATCACAAAATTTACGGCTTATATCATGAGCTGCCATTGCACATTATCTGATCAAAAAGCCAGAGATAAGTTAGGATATAGGCCAGTTATGAACCGCGCGAATGGTTTTGCAAAATTGAACCAATAAATCCTAGCGATTATTGCTAATATTCTATAATGCAAAATATATGTTTATAATATCGAAAATATTTTTTTATGGTTGCTGATGCGCCCAATCCATTGAAGTCTGATATGATATTGGCACTGCGGCGGTTTGCGCGCACGGTGATGGTCATTTCTTGTGCGCATCAGGGCGAACGATTTGCTATGTCGGCGACAGCGGTTAGCGAAGTGAGCGTTGAGCCTCCTTCTATGTTGATATGTATTAATCGCGGGACGAAAATTTTCCCAGCATTATCAGTAGGAGAAAGATTTTGCATTAATATGCTGCATGCTGGTCAAGCGGATATTGCGCGAAATTGCGGTGGGTTATTGAGTGGAGAGCATAGATTTTCTGCTGGAAATTGGACCGATGATGCCTATCAAACGCCCTATTTGCGCGATGCACAGGCCAATTTCTTCTGTGAAAATAAAGGTGGAAATAGTATCGGGACGCATGATATTTTTATTGGTGAAATTAGCACGATAAATATAATGGATCGCGTTGATCCGCTTATCTATGTTGATGGTATCTATCAACCAATAATATTACCGTCAGGGGATTATGATGAGCAAATATGATGTTCTTATTGTTGGTGGAGGTCATGGCGGTGCGCAAGCCGCTATAGCCCTGCGGCAAGCAGAGTTTGAAGGGAGTATTGCGATATTTAGCAATGAAGAATTTTACCCTTACGAACGCCCGCCGCTTTCTAAAGAATATTTTGCTGGTGAAAAAAGCTTTGAGCGGATTTTAATACGACCTGAGAGTTTCTGGCAAGAGCGCGATATTGAAATTCATCTCAACAACCGCGTGACCAAGATAGATGCGAATTTGCATACCATAGAAACGACAAATGGAGAGCATTTTGGCTTTGGCCAATTAATCTGGGCCACGGGTGGGGCTGCACGGTGGCTGTCTTGCCCAGGTGCGCAATTGGCGGGTATTCATGTTGTACGCAATCGTGATGATGTTGATGCTATTTTGGCAAAGCTCGATGAAGTCCATAATATAACCATTATTGGCGGCGGCTATATAGGCTTAGAATCGGCTGCGGTGCTGCGAAGATTGGATAAAAATATAACGATTATTGAGGCACAAGATCGATTGTTATCGCGTGTTGCAGGAATGGAAATATCTGAATTTTATTTGCAGCAGCATAAAGAGCATGGCGTTGATATACGCTTAAATACGCAGGTGGAAGCAATAGATGGTGAAGTTGCAGTTACAGGCGTTAAATTGTCGAATGGAGATATAATTCCCTCGGATATGGTATTGGTTGGTATAGGCATAGTACCTAGTATTAATGCTTTGCGCGATGCAGGTGCTATTTGTGCCAATGGTGTAGATGTGGACGCATTATGCCGTACCTCTTTACCCGATATATTTGCTATTGGGGATTGCGCATCGCATGCCAATAAATATGCCGCTGGTGCTGTGATCCGTCTGGAATCGGTACAAAATGCAAATGATATGGCTAGCGCCGTGGCCAAGACCATTGCAGGTACAGAAAGCCCTTATGATGCTGTGCCATGGTTTTGGTCTAATCAATATGATTTGCGTTTGCAAACGGTTGGTATTACCTCGGATTATGATGCAACTGTTTTGCGAGGGAATCCTGATGATAAGAGTTTTTCCTTGGTCTATCTGCGGCAAGGTAAAGTCATTGCCCTAGATTGTGTCAATGCGACTAAAGATTATGTTCAAGGGCGTAAATTAGTGTTGAATGGGGAAAAAATTGATCCAACCTTGCTAGCAGATAGTAATATTCAACTCAAAGAAATGCAAATTGGATAATTTAAAATAGGGCTTATCACTTGGACCATGCTGCTATCACCGTTGTGCTAGGCCCTACCAATACGGGTAAAACCCATTTGGCTGTAGAGCGTATGTGCGCCCATAGCAGCGGTATGATCGGCTTTCCGCTGCGTTTGCTAGCGCGCGAAATTTATGATCGCATTGTAGCCATTAAAGGTGCATCGCAAGTGGCACTGATAACGGGCGAGGAGCGTATAGAACCAGCCCAAGCACAATATTATTGTTGTACCGTGGAATCCATGCCTATTGGGCAAATGGGGAGACATAAAGAGCGTGATTTTGCCTTTGTAGCGATTGATGAAGCGCAAAATGCCATTGACCCAGAGCGCGGTCATATATTCACGGATCGATTACTCAATGCGCGTGGCCGCGAAGAAACGATGATATTGGGCAGCGAAAGCCTGCGTCCGATTATCAAAAAATTATTGCCCGAAGCTGAAATCATAAACCGTCCGCGTTTTTCAACGCTAAGCTATGGCGGCATTAAAAAAATATCACGCCTTCCGAAACGCTCTGCCATAGTCGCATTTTCGGTAGAGCAAGTCTATGAAATAGCAGAGATGCTGCGCCGTTTTCGTGGTGGGTCGGCTCTGGTGATGGGCAATTTAAGCCCGCGTACTCGTAATGCCCAAGTGGAAATGTACCAATCGGGCGAGGTTGATTATTTGGTAGCCACAGATGCTATTGGTATGGGATTGAACTTGGATGTGAAACATGTCGCCTTTGCCAAGCTGCGTAAATTTGATGGCAAACGGCGGCGGCGTTTAACAACTTCGGAAATGGCGCAAATAGCAGGGCGTGCAGGGCGTCATCATAGCGATGGCAGCTTTGGGACTTTGGTCGATGATGCATTTACGCCAGAGGAAATATCCGCCATCGAAGAGCATGATTTTCCAGCATTGCCCTATCTATATTGGCGCAACAGCGATGTGTGTATGGATAGCCTTGATATATTATTGAGCGATTTGTCACAGAAATCACCCGATAAATTATTGCGACCTGCCCCTGAATCGCTCGACCTTGCTGTGTTAAAGCGCTTATGTGAGATGGATGAAATCCGCCAGAGCGTTACCCGCCCTTACTTGGTATCGCGGCTTTGGGCGGCGGCCTGCTTGCCTGACTTTCAAAATATGGGCGCAGAACATCATGCGCGTTATATAGCATCCTTGTGGCAATATTTGGGACATGGTAATGGCACTATTCGTCACAGCTATGCTGCATCACAAATTGCGCGATTGGATAATATCCAAGGTGGTATTGATACATTATCGGCGCGTATCGCAGCCGTTAGGAGTTGGTCCTACATTGCGCAACGCGCTGATTGGCTTGAAAATCCGATTGATATCAGCGAGCGTGCCAAAACCTTAGAAGAAAAATTATCCGATGCCATGCATAGCAATTTGCGGATGCGTTTTGTCGATAGAAGAGCATCACTATTGATGAAGGCAGCGGGTAAAGATACGGCACTATTGCCTGTAGAAGTAGATAAAAATAATATTGTTTACGTTGATGGTGAGACATTAGGAAGCTTGAAAGGATTTCAATTTGAGGTTAGCAGCGATACACGCCATCAAGATAAGAAAATATTATTAGCAGCAGCAGAGCGTCATTTGAGCGTGATATTGAGTAGTAAAGCAAAGGAAGTAGCAATGTCTGGTGATGACAAATTTAAACTGGGTCAAAATAGCGAGGGCAAAGCCGCTATATTGTGGAATGATAATCTGCTGGGGCTGATTGCCTCTGGCCGGGATTTGCTCAACCCTGTGTTTAAACCCAGCGCGGCTGTAGCAGGATTAGAAGGCGATGCATTGCGCGATGTCACCGATAGGGCACTGCAATGGATGAACGATCAGATAGCCAAACATTTGGGCGGCGTTAAAGCCTTAATCGAATTGTCGCAAAATCCGCATGTTGATGGCTCTGTACGTGCGTTGGCTGTGCAATTGGCAGATGATGGCGGCGTTGCAAGCAGGCAGCGGCTTTCTGGAGCTTTGCAGAATTTGGCTAAGGAATCGAGAGGCGCTGCGCGTAATGGTGGAATAGTTTTTGGGGCACTGGATATTTTCCATCATGCTGCGCTTAAACCTGGTGCGGCCAAATGGCGAGCCGCATTAATGGCTGTGCGCAATGATAAGCCTGTATTGCCATTGCCGCCCGAAAGCGCAGTACATTTAAAAGATTGGAAATTTATAAATGCCATGCATTGTTATGCGGCGGGCTATCGTCGTATTGGCAAAGAATATTTGCGCATTGATTTGGCCGAGAGGATTATCAAAAAAGCGCATGAAGCACGCGGAAAAGAAATAAATTTTGCATTTGATATGGCCTTTGTGACCTCTTTGGGCGTTAGTAATGAAGCTTTTAGAGCGCTGATGATGGATGCAGGTTTCAAAAAAGCGCAAGATCCAGCATTTGTCCAAGAAAAGATAAATGATAGCGAGATTGTGGATAAGGTTGAAGAGAAACCAGTTGATAAGCCTGAGGATATATCAAGAGAAGCAGATCAAATTACCCAAGAAGCTTTATCTGAAAATACAACATCAGAGATGATGCCAGAGGTAGTATCATTACCACCGGAGAGCGCCACATTAGATACAGTTTCTTCAGAAACCAATATACCAGAGGCAGGCCCAACAAGAAAGGCAGAAAGAGATAGCCAGCTTGACTCAAATGTCTCACAATCAGTCGACAATAATGAGTCCAAAGAAATAGCAGAAACAGACCATCAACAAGCTGTGGTTTATACCCATTGGAAATGGAAAGGGATTAGACGTCCTAAAAAGAAGGTCGAAAACACCCCCCAAACTGCTCTTGGAGCACAATTGGCGGCCCTAACCCGTCAATAATACATTATAATATGGCTGATTTTCAGGAGATAGAGCGTATCAGAGTTGATAAGTTGCTCTATTATTTACGTTTTGCCAAAAGCCGATCTGTTGCGCAAAAAATATGTGAGACAGGTCATGTGCGTATGGATGGAAAGCGCATTATTACAGGGCATGAAAAAGCGCAAATAGGATCAACCATAACCCTGCCGCGCGGTGATATTGTTATGATATTTATAGTGGATAATATTCCTAAAAGACGTGGCAGCGCAAAAGAAGCCCAGTCCTATTATCAGGCTATGGATTAATCTTCTCCACTGGCTTTTATAGTTTGATACCCTTTGTCGCTATTGCGGGTCATTCGCGTTAAATTTGATGGTAGCTTTTATATGCTTTTTTGTTTAAAAATACGAAAAATATACATCAAATGGTTGACTTGTGCCCCCTTACCCCAATAGGAATTTCATATTAATTTATTGGAGATTGCCAACAATGACCTATGTTGTCACAGATGCTTGTATTAAATGTAAATATATGGATTGCGTTGAAGTATGTCCCGTGGACTGTTTTTACGAAGGCGAAAATATGCTGGTGATAAACCCTAGCGAATGTATCGATTGCGGCGTATGTGAACCAGAATGTCCCGCAGAAGCAATTTTGCCCGATACCGAAGATGGCTTGGAAAAATGGCTAGAGATTAATACCAAATATAGCGAAACATGGCCCAATATTACAGTTGCTAAAAATGCGCCTGCCGATGCCGATGATTATAAAGGCAAAGAGGGTAAGATGGAATTTTTCTCTGAAAACCCTGGTGAAGGTGATTAAGATCGCCAATAATATATCGATAGGATAAAATAAAGAGGCGTCTAATGCAGACGCCTTTTTTATTGCCTAGGTTATATCCTAAATTGCTAATTATGCAGCATCGGCCTCATCAATAGCGCCAGCATAGATACTTTGTAGAGGACGCGCCATTACGCGGCGGACCATAGGTTCAAAAAATTCTAATGGCTCGCTCTCATAGTCTGCATCAAAAGCCGCTTGGTCATATTTTTCACAAAATTCCGCACAAGCATCATAATATTTATGGTCTTTGAATTGGTCACGCACATTGCGATCCATGCCCAGGTAATGGAAATAATAATACCCTTGGAATATCCCATGGTTTTGGCAAATCCAATGATTTTCCTCGGAAACGAATGGCTTTAGAATTGCAGCGGCTACATCGGGGTGATTAAAGCTGCCCAATGTATCACCAATATCATGGAGCAATGCCATAACGATATATTGCTCATCACGGCCATCACGATGTGCGCGCGTCGCGGTTTGTAAACAATGGGACAGGCGATCAATCGGAAAGCCGCCAAAATCACCATCGAGTAATTTTAAGTGTTCCAAAACACGGTCCGCAACTTTGGAAGCATAGGGCAAAAATTCCCCTGCAATGGTCTGCCAATCTTCGGCAGTGCCTTGCGTCATTTCAGAAAATTGTGCTCTATTGTTATCGGATGTTCCACCGTGATGATCCATAATATTCTCCTTAATCGCCTGATTAGCCTTGCTGGCATAAAAAATAACTGTTCGCAAGGGGTTCAAGAGAGAGAAAAATGACGTTAGAGAGAGGTTATGGCTGTTATTGATCTTAATGCGGAACCTTTTTTCTCGAATAAAAATCGAGCATTTTGGAATTTGCAAACAGTAGGCTGGATTGGTTTTATTATCTGGCGTGGTGCAGCTGCTCTGGCCAATGATACCGAAAATTTGTTTCAATTTTTCATCTACTTATTGATATCAGCAGTAACAGGATATTCGCTAACATTAATATTATCAATAATATATGGTCTAGTGATTGATCGCAGGCCCATTATCACATGGAGTACTACGGCCATAGTGTTTTTACTGGCCTCAATTATTTATTCCTATATGAATGTTCTCACTTTTGAGACATTGCGTCCCGAATTTGCATCAACAAGTTTTACGCAGAGAATTTTGGGGTCTTTATATCTGGATACAACATTGCTGGCCGTTTGGTCTGCTCTCTATTATGCTATTAATTTTTTCGTGCGTTCAGAAGAACAATCAGGTCAATTGTTGAAACTAGAAGCGCATGCCACGTCCGCACAGCTTACCATGTTGCGTTATCAGCTTAACCCGCATTTTTTGTTTAACACACTCAATAGTATTTCCACCTTGGTGTTATTAAAACAAACCGAACAAGCTAATGCTATGTTATCGCGTCTGTCATCCTTTTTACGATTTACACTTATTAATGAAGCCGAAGCTAAAGTATTATTATCGCAAGAGATTGAAACCCTAAAGCTCTATTTAGATATTGAAAAAATGCGTTTTGAAGATAGGCTGCGTGTTGACTTTCGTATAGCACCCAGCGCAGAGGAGGCATTAGTACCCTCATTGCTTTTGCAGCCACTGGTTGAAAATGCCATCAAATATGCTGTTACACCGGAAGAAGAGGGAGCAGATATTATCGTTAGCGCCAATGTTGCCGATAATATTTTAATATTGAAAGTTACCGATACTGGTCCAGGTATTGATCCCAAAAAGCAAGATCAACAATTGTCCATAGGCGTTGGAATGAACAATACAAAAGAAAGGTTATTACAAGCTTATGGTGAAAACCATAGCTTTATATCTTATGTTAGGCCGCAAGGCGGGTTTGAGGTGGTTATAGAAATACCGCTTCAGAGTCGCGCCGATGAAATAGAATTTGAACGTAAGCAAACGGAACAATTAAATATGGTGAGATCATGACAATTAAAACGATCATAGTAGATGATGAAAAATTGGCGACACAAGGTTTGCAACATAGATTAGAAAAGTTCGATGATATAGAGATTATCGCAACATGTTATAATGGCCGCGATGCTATTCGTAGGATAAAAACTCTAAAACCTGATTTGGTGTTTTTGGATATTCAAATGCCCGGCTTTGATGGTTTTTCGGTGGTCGAGGGTGTTATGGATATTGAACCACCTCTATTTGTTTTTGCAACGGCTTATTCCGAACATGCTATTCGTGCTTTTGAAGCACAGGCCGTCGATTATCTAATGAAACCCATTCAAGAAGATAGGCTTGCGGATACATTAGAGAGGGTTCGTGTTCGTATTGAGGATAAGAGAGTAAATGAAGAAGTTGAGAAATTGCGTAATGTACTTATCAGTATGGATCCCAATGCTGCGGATAGGATGAATGAAAAATCTGAAGAGCAGAGCAATGTACGTTATGAAAAATTAATCAATGTAAAAGACAGAGGTCAGATATTTCGTGTTGATGTGGATACGATTGAACGTATCGATGCAGCGGGCGATTATATGTGCATTTATACGGCGGATAATAGTTTAATCTTACGTGAAACTATGAAAGATTTAGAAAAGCGTCTTGACCCGCGCATATTTAAACGGGTGCATCGCAGTGCAATTGTTAACTTGGATCAAGTGAGAGAGATTAAACCGCATACCAATGGCGAATGTTTTCTAATTTTGGAATCGGGTGCACAAGTGAAAGTAAGCCGATCCTATCGCGATGTGGTGGCCCGTTTTATATAATCAGAGGATATTCTGATTGTGGCGCTGCTTTTGGAAAAATGCTCTGAGCAATAATGCTGATTCATCGGCGCGAAACCCGCTATATATTTCAGGCCTATGGTGAATAGTGTCTTGCGAAAATAGCAATGGGCCATGCTCAACCGCGCCGCCTTTTGGATCGCTGGCACTATAATATAATCTGTCGAGCCTTGCATGAGCAATAGCACCAGCGCACATAGCGCAAGGTTCTAATGTTACCCATAAATCACAACCCAAAAGCCTCTCGCTACCCAATTGCTGGGCTGCTTCCCGGATCGCTAAAATTTCAGCATGGGCGCATGGGTCTCTATTCTCCAATGTGCGGTTATGCGCTTGGCTGATAATGACATCATCTTTGACGATGAGTGCACCAACAGGAACTTCTCCCATCGCAGCAGCTTGATTCGCCAGCGATAAGGCTGTATCCATCCATTTTAAAGCTCTGTCCATTGGCATATCGCCATTATAGTGTAATTATAGGCTTTGTGCTATCCCTTCACTATGGCATTTATTAAGAAGCAATATTGCATTTTTTAGGAATAAAGCGCTAAAAATAAGAGGAGGTTCTTGACCTTTTGATGAATCAAGGTTAGTTGCACGCTTCATTTGGCGTTTCATACCCATTCAATTGTTTGAATATAGGAATTTATATCATGTCGCGGATTTGCGAACTGACTGGTAAAGGTCGTTTAGTTGGAAATAATGTAAGCCATGCGAAAAACAGAACGCGGCGAACATTTTTGCCGAATCTTCAAAAAGTGACTTTAATGTCTGAAGCCTTAGAGCAAAGCTTTAAATTTCGTGTTTCTACGCAAGGTCTGCGCTCAGTAGAGCATGTTGGTGGTCTTGATAATTGGCTTATTAAAACATCTGATAGCAAATTAAGCGACAATGCGCGTAAAGTGAAAAAAGAGATTGTTAAAAAAGCCGCTGCTTGAAGTAAATAGTCTCAAATTATAAAGATTCGAATCCAGGTGATATATCTTCATCTGGTTTTTTCTTATCTGCACTGCCCTGTTCAATTAGAGCAAATTTCATCAATATTGTGCGCTGAAAAATATTAAAATTATTGTCTGAAATCATCCAGATTATCGTTCTTCCATTTTCTTCGGACAGAGTGATACCTTCCAAATTATCGACCAACAGCGGTGGTTCTAAAGATGCAATCACTTTGCTTTTTATGCTCTCACCAGCGATGATGGTATTAAGGTTTAATATTCCCAATTTAACGGTAAATCCGCTCGGAAAAGAGATACGCCTGTGTAGCATCAGTAAATTACCATTCGGCAGTTGCACCGCATCGGTGACCTTATAACCATTAGGCGGATTATAGCCAAAACTTGCAGCTGCGCTGCCTTCCAAAGTAGGGTCGCCTGAAAATAATATGGCTTGATAGCTGTTGTCGGGAAGGTCATACCCTTCTGAAAATATGATAAAGCGTCCATCTTTTAAGCGCACAATGGCTTCTGCACCGCTATTGGCGGACCAATCTTTCATTAGAGGAGGTTGTACAAAACGTTCTGTACGTGCAAAAGAACGGCTAAAGCGGCGCACAGCATTGCGAAATTCATAGGCCACCCAAAAGCGGCCGCTTTGCGGATCATAAGCAATGGCCTCGGAATCTTTATCGCGAAATGTAAGCTCTTCCCCCGTTGCGCCTGGTAAGGGTGCCAAAAATGGACGGTCAGCCGTATCATCGCCTTTTAGACCAAATCCTATCAACGTCCCTGCATCACTGACACCGATGAAGCGCCCATCTTCGAGCCTGTTAAGCGCCGAGATACCGCCAAAATTGGGATTTACGCTGGTGAGTTCCCAAGCATCTTGAAACAATAATTGCCCTACTTTTTTTTGATTTGGGTTCTCAGGATTTAATGGCAGCGAGATTAATGTAATGGTTGGGTCATAATTGGGTCGTGTAATGCGCGTGCCGACAACGCATATCAAAAGAATGAATATGCAAATAATGCAAAGCTTGAGAAATTTAAATGGGGACGGCAAAGAGATTTTAATAACCAAGCTCCAAATTAACCTGTGGCTCCAGCGGCTCGCCTTTGTGATAGCGATCTAAATTTTCTAAAAAACGATTGGCCGAGCGGATGAACATTAAATTTTGTGCGCGGCCTGAGAGATGCATGGAAATATGTGCATTATCGAGAGTCCATAATATATGATCTTCGGGCAGAGGTTCGGGTGTGGTCACATCCAAATGCGCTGCGTGAATAGTACGTTTTTGTAAGGCCTCTACCAATGCATCTTGGTCGATGACACTGCCGCGCGCGATATTGATCAAAGAGGTGCTATTTTTCATCGAATCCAGCTCGGCCTTGCCAATCATGGCATCGGTCTCTTCGGTGGCGGGAACAGCCAATATCACCCAATCATAATTGCCCAATTTTGTTCGCCATGCATCAGGGCCGATTTCATGCGCTGCCTGCGGGCTGCGGCGGACAATATCCACCTCCATGCCAAAGGCTTTGAGACGCGGTTCAATTAATTGCCCGATCGCACCATAACCAAGCAATAATACTTTGCCGCCGAACAGTTCCATCTTACCGGGCGAATCTTGCAGCCATTGATGTTTTTGCGCGGCCTCAATTACCTTGGGATATTCTTTGGCAATATTGAGCATCGCCATCACCACATATTCGGCGATTGTTATGGCATTAATGCCCGCACCATTGGTCACAATAGTGCCGCGTTCTTTGAGTACACCCAGCGGCATACCATCGACACCCGCATAGATGCTATTGAGCCATTTGATTTGGCTTGCATGCGAAATAAGCTCAAACATTTCTTGCTTGTCATAGAGATCAACCCAAGCAATTTCGGCATGCGGGGCTAGCTCTAATGCTTCGTCTTTGGTCATAAACCAATGCGGCTCTACCCAATCGGGCAGGCGGCT
>CALDZL010000007.1 GCA_937944295.1 uncultured Sphingorhabdus sp. | reverse complement strand
ACAGGATTTTAACGCTTTATTCCTGTTGGTTATAAAATATATTTCATAATGATATTTTGAACGACATTGGCATTGCTAACGGTGAATTGCGAATTTTTAAACTTGGGCTTGCCCGCCCGCACTCTGGGGTTGTTGGACATGCCAAAGCCTTCTTTGGGCAGGAATAGAGCGATATCCATTTTATCATTACTATTTTTATCATGCACTAAAGCCAGCGCATAAACACCTGGTTCCACATTTTCAAAAATGACTTTGCTATTATTTTTCGCAAGGATTTTTTTCTTGCGCGCCTTCGTATCTTTGCGGCAATCGGGAAATTCCTTTTTATTGCTGCTCAAGCAGATTAAAATATGTCCCTTTGTATTGCGCAGACCCGATATGTTGACAATTACCGATGCTTTTTGAACGGCTGGGGCATTTTGCATCATTGCCATTAATGATGGACTAGCGATGCTTGAAATAGCCAAGCCCGATATCAGTGCCGCAAATTTTATCCCAGAACCTAAAATATAATCCATAATTGCCCTTATAATCATCATGATGTTTTTGATGGTGCGTTGCTGTTATCAAATATTGCCCTAACCTACCATGAACAATATATTTGGGGAATATATCCCAGCCCATATGATTGGTTACACCCATGAAGGTCATGATGAATAATATCCATCCTAATGCATAATAGTGAATGGGGATGATAAACACGATAAGGGGGATAAAGACAGCGCCCGTAATGGCTTCAATAGGGTGAAAGCTCATGGCGGCCCATGCTGTAGGGGGGCGGCTCTCATGATGTGTGCTGTGGGCGATTTTGAACCATTTGGGGATATGCATCCATCGATGCATCCAATAAAACCATGTATCATGGGCGCATAAGATTAGTATGATGGATATTGGAATGTAATAGAGCGGATAATCAGACACATTGGTGTAAATGCGTGTCCAGCCTAAATTATCCCACCCCCATGCGACTATGCCAGCGGGCGCCCCATAGATAAAGGCGGATAATAGCGAATAATATTTTTCTTGGCTGATTTGCTGCGTTAATTTGGTGTGATATTGCGCATATTTGCGTGATGTTAGCCATGCAAAAAAACCGCTGCTGATATAATAGCGTATGCCAATGATGGCGCTCATTACAATGATAGAAATAGCAATGGCCGCATAAATATTCATATCTTCATCCTATAATATTATTATGCAAGAGCGATAGCCCTTTTCACATAAATATTGCTTGCCATCATAGGCTAGGCTACAGGCTGCATATGGATGAAAAGCAAGATAATATAAAATGTGATATTGCTATTGTTGGCGGCGGTTTATCGGGCGGTTTAACGGCTTTGGCTTTAACCAAATCACGTCCTGAATTATCGATCATTCTGATTGATAGTGCCGATACATTTGGCGGCAATCATATTTGGAGTTTTTTTGCATCTGATATTGATCCAGAAGACAGATGGCTTACTGCGCCGCTTGTGACCTGTGGATGGTCTGGATATGATGTGCATTTTCCAGAACATAGTCGCACATTGGACTCTATTTATTATTCGATTGAGTCCGAGAGATTGCATGATGTGTTGATGGAAACATTGCCAGCCACATCCATCATGCTCGGAGAAGATGTAAAGTCACTTTCACCTAGGCTAGTGGTTTTAAGAGGCGGCAAACGAATTAAAGCAAGAGGCGTAATAGATGCGCGCGGCAGCAGCGATATGCATCATTTGGATTGCGGTTGGCAAAAATTCACAGGACATATGCTCCAGTTGGAAGACCCCCATGAGGTAAGACGGCCCATCATCAAAGACGCAACGGTAACGCAATATGATGGCTATCGCTTTGTATATACTCTACCCTTTTCAATGGATAAATTATTTGTTGAGGACACATATTATAGCGATAACCCCATCTTAGACAGCGACGCGATGGAGCAAAGATTAGAGGATTATATCCGCGATAATGGATGGAATGTAAGAGAAGTTATCCGCAAAGAGAGCGGTGTTTTGCCTGTTGTCATGGGCGGAGATTTAGATAAATATTGGGCCTCAGGCAGTGGCCGTGTTGCCAAAATAGGTGCACGCGGCGGTTTCTTTCACAGCGTGACCAGTTACACGTTACCCGATGCTGTGCGCACAGCGATATTTTTGACCGAACAAAATAATATTGATGGTGATAAATTAAATTTCATATTGCGTAAAAGAGCCAATAAACATTGGAGTGACAATGCCTTTTATCGCAAACTTAATACGATGTTATTCCGCGCTTCTACGCCAAATGAACGTTACAAAGTATTGGAAAGATTTTATACATTAAGCCCCGATCTTATTGCGCGCTTTTATGCAGGATCAAGCACTGCTATGGATAAAACAAGAATTTTATCAGGCAAACCTCCTGTCCCCATTGGCAAAGCCATTATGGCATTGCTGCGTCCATCCAAAAAATAATTTAAGCCACAATAAAAATGCGGAGCCTATAATGACAAAAAAAGTAGCAATTATTGGTTCAGGCTTTGGCGGGCTTGCATTGGCGATAAGGCTGCAATCTGCGGGTTTAAAAACCGTCATTTTTGAAGGCCGCGATAAAGCAGGCGGGCGCGCTTATTATTGGGAAAAAGACGGCTTTTATTTCGATGCAGGGCCCACGGTTATTACCGATCCTGATTGCTTGGAACAATTATGGGCGCTCAGCAATCATAAGATGGCCGATGATATTGAACTTATGCCTGTTTCCCCTTTTTATCGGCTGAATTGGCCCGATGGCACAAATTTTGATTATGTCAATGATAGCAAGCAATTGCATGCGGAGATTGCCAAAATCGCCCCTGATGATATCGCAGGATATGAAAAATTCCTAGAATATAGCGGTTCTTTATTTGAACAAGGCTATGTCAAATTGGGTGCAAAAGCATTTTTGGATTTTAAATCTATGATTGTTGCGGCCCCCGAATTGGCTAAACACCAAGCATGGCGTAGCGTTTATTCGATGGTTTCTAAATATGTGAAAAATGAGAAGATCAGAGAATTCCTCTCCTTTCAATCGCTGTTAGTAGGCGGCAACCCCATGGCAACCAGCGCTATATATGCGCTCATTCACAAATTAGAGCGCCTTGGTGGAGTTTGGTTTGCAAAGGGCGGTACGAGCCAGCTTATCGCCGCTATGGTGCGCCATTTTGAGCGCATAGGCGGGCAGATACGCCTTGATGATCCCGTAACCAAAATCACAACGACTGGCGATAGTGTGACGGGCATTGCAACAGCATCAGGCCATATAGATATATTCGATGCTATAGCTTCCAATGCCGATGTTATGCACAGCTATCGTGATTTATTAGATCATGAAAGTCGCAGCGCAAAAGTCACCAATAGCTTGATGAAAAAGACATATTCACCTTCGCTATTTGTGGTGCATTTCGGCCTAAAAGGAACATGGCCTGGCATTCCGCATCATATGATTTTATTTGGCCCGCGCTATAAAGGCCTTCTTGATGATATTTATGACAATGGTGTATTACCACAAGATTTCTCGCTCTATTTGCATCATCCAACGGTGACAGACCCGCAAATGGCACCCGAAGGCCATAGCACATTTTATGTTCTGGCACCTGTGCCGCATCAAGGGAAATTACCCATTAATTGGGATGAAATGGGGCCGATATATGAAAAGCGGATTTTGGATGAAATTGGCAAAAGGCTCATCCCCGATATTCATGAGCGCATCATCACCAAATTTCATTATACGCCGCAAGATTTTAGCAGCGATCTTAATGCCCATTTGGGCAGCGCCTTCAGCCTAGAGCCGACCTTAACCCAAAGCGCTTGGTTTCGCGTGCATAACCGCGATGATGTATTAGATAATCTCTATTTCATCGGTGCAGGCACGCACCCTGGTGCAGGTATCCCTGGCGTTGTTGGCAGTGCCAAAGCTACGGCTGAATTGATGATAGAAGATATGTTGTAAATATGTCCTATGATCGCGATGCCCTAAACGCTTATGCATTATCGAGCATAGAAAAGGGATCAAAAAGCTTTGCATTTGCATCCAAAATATTTGATGCCGAAACGCGCAATAAAGTCATGCTATTTTATGCATGGTGCAGGCGGTGCGATGATATTACCGATGGTCAAGACCATGGCTATTCAACTGAAGAGACAGTTTTATTGAAAACCCGTAAAGAAGCACGCAAACGCATCGCTTCTATTCACAATATGACGGCATTGGCCTATGAAGGGAAAAAATGCGATGATAATGCTTTTGATGCACTTGGTTTATTATTACAAGACCACTCAATAGAGGAAAAACTCATCAATGATGTGATTGAGGGCTTTGCGCTGGATGCTCAGCAATGGCGGCCGCGTAGCGAGGATGATCTCTATCAATATTGCTATCATGTTGCTGGGGCTGTGGGTATTATTATGGCAGGAATTATGGGTGTTTCCAAAGATAATAAAGACATATTAGACCGTGCGTGCGATTTAGGCATTGCCTTTCAATTGGCAAATATTGCCCGTGATATTGGCGATGATGCCGCCCAAGATAGATGCTATTTGCCAATCGAATGGTTGGTTGAGATGGATATTGAACCTGGCGAAATTATGCGCCCACATTACCGCCCAGCACTTGCCATATTATCGGCGCGGCTTTGCAAAGCTTCGGCGCTATATAATGCTTCGGCTCGTGTTGGTGCAGCGCAGCTTCCTCTTAAATCGCGCATAGCAATCCATACAGCAGCCAATATTTATGGGGATATTGCCGTTAAGGTATTAGCAGCTAAAGAAAAAGCATGGGATCATCGGCAGTATATTAGCGGAATAGAAAAATTTGCGCATTTTATATCGGCAAGTTTAGAGAGTATGAAAACCCCCAACCCTATTTCACGAGAGGGGTTATGGACGCGAGCCTCAGGTGAATAATGTATCGGCAACGGGCCTAATGCGTTCCATCACATCATCTCTCAAGGCGGGCGCGCAACAAATCATCCCAAAATCTACTGGCTTGGATTTATTATATTTGATCGGCTTGCCATAAACATCGCTGACAAACGCTCCCGCCTCGCTCGCTACCAAATGCGCCGCCACTATATCCCATTCATTGCCCATGCGCACAGATGCCAATACATCCGCTGCATCGCAGGCGATCATAGCCATACGCAAGGCTATGCTATTGGGCTTTGCAACCAATGTTAGCTTATTATCATCTTTGATCAAATTATCAGCAGGAATGCGCGCGCCTTTCATAATTTGCCGTTTACTGGCCCATAATTTGCGACCATTGCGAAATGCCCCATCTCCCAATGATGCCGAAAATAACGCATCCTCAGCAGGGGCAGCCAAAACCGCCAAAATGGGTTTGTCGCCATCCAGGAAGGCAATGGAAACGCACCAACCAGTCTTACCCGCAATATAATCGCGTGTACCATCTATGGGATCGACCGACCAATTATAACGGTGCCCCAATCGCTCTGCATCATCGGCAGTTTCTTCAGAAAGCCAACCCGCCATAGGATATAATTGCTGCAATTTTATTTTTAAAAAACGATCTACCGCAATATCAATGTCGCACACAGGATGATCGGGCGTTTTATTCCATATCTTGGCATCGGGCGCAGTACCTTCTCGCCATTTACCTAAGGCAAATTGCCCCGCTTGACGTGCTACATCAATAATATCATCGAGCTTGGGTAGGCTTCTATCCACTCGCCACCATCATGCCATCAACACGCAGCGTTGGTACATTCGTACCGCGAATAAATTCCAAATCATCCGCAGCACGCATCGCGGCAAACATGTCAATTAAATTACCCGCAATGGTAATTTCGCTCACCGCTTCACCTATAACGCCATCGCGGATAATATGACCGCTTGCGCCTCGGCTATAATCACCTGTCACAGGATTAACACCTTGTCCCGCCAATTCGGTAATATAAATACCCTCACCAATATCAGCCATCAGCGCATCAGCGCTGATTGTGCCAGCCTCGATATAGACATTCGTAGTACTTATCCCGCCGCCTAATGAGGCATGACCCGTCGGTTTTAATCTTAATTGCCGTGCAGATGCACTATCGAGCAACCAACCATTGAGCATTCCATTTTCTATCAAGGATGTGCGCGCTCTTGGCAATCCTTCACCATCAAAAGCACGCGATGCCAAGCCGCGCAACCGCAGTGGATCATCAATGATGTTCATACTGCTATCAAATATTTTCTGACCCAATTTATCCAGAAGAAAGCTGGTTTTTCTGGTAATAGCTGGGCCGCTAATAGCGCCAACAAAATGGCCCACCAATGACGTCCCAACGCGCGGATCAAATATTATGGACATATTACCGCTTTTCACTTCGACAGGGTTAAGCCGCTTTATGGTGCGATCTCCTGCGCGTTTGCCAATCGAACTGGCCTTTTCCAAATCGCTCAAGTGGCGAGCGCTGCGCCATGCATAATCGCGCTCCATATTATCGCCTTCACCAGCAATAACGCTGACGCTATTATTATAGGATGATGTTGTACGGCCGCCCACAAAACCGTGACTTGTGGCCAGCGCATAAATGCTGCGCCCTGCGCTCATCCCTGCCCCTGCGCTATTGGTCACGCCAGACACAGCCCGCGCTGCATCCTCGCATTCTAAGGCAATTTCGCGCAGAGCCTCTGGCGATGGATCACCGCCGTCATCGCAATCTAAATCTGGAATATCGCTACGCATGATCATATCTTCGGGGGCAAGCCCTGCAAATTCATCGGCTGGCGTTTCTTTGGCCATATCCAAGGCGCGGTCCACCAAATCGGTGAGGATTTGCATATTCATATTAGACGATGAAATGGTCGAAGATTGCTGACCTACAAAAACCCGCAAGCTAATATCTTCACCCTCTGAGCGGCCAACACCTTCCAATGCGCCAAGCCTCACTTCGACTTCCAAGGATGCATCGCAAGAATAAAAAGCATCCGCTGCATCGGCGCCTTTCTTCATTGCCATTTCAACTAAATTTTGTGCACGCTCCTGCGCTTCTTGTGTCGTTAACATAAAAATAACTTAGGCGGACGAGCATCGCGCGTCAATCACTGTTAGTAGCTTTCCTGACGGAAAATATTATTATTGTCTCTGCCTTATTAACCAGAAATAAGTGTGCAAACACCCATTAGAAATAATGGTAAAGCAAATGTTCCCAACCACAATTTTGTACGATCAATAGTAAAACGCTTATTCAAACTGCTATCGCTTAACTCGCTCTCATCAAGCATTTCCCATTTTTTCTCTAATTTACGCGCCATCGGGATAACAAAGGCAACGAATAACATCAGCATAACATAGGGCATAACCGAAGTACCGCTGGTTTTTATTGCGCCCGCCACTAAGAATATCAACATCATTGTATAAACGATCAGGGCATATGCAATATGATCACTTATGCGCTTGGTATATGTTTTTTTTGATTGTGATGATCCACCCTTTTCGGATGCCCTTCGTGCTGCGCCACTAGCCGCCATATCTCTCTCCTCTTGCTCTCTCAGTTAAGAGATTGTCAAAGAAATTCAAAAGAGTCAAATTTTAAGAATGAAATATATATTTATAACTAACTTACTATTGTAGATCAATCTGACCCCATGCACAGTTAATTAAACGATTGCATCGCCAGACAATAGGCATTGGTTATGTTTCAATGACCATATCAAAAAGAGGTTTTTATCCCTGCACCCAAAGCCTCTAATGTCATTGCAATCGATATCTGCGAATCGGTGAAAAATAATCAAAATTAGATCATTTTAACTAAATTAGATGCCTTCTTAACAGAGCTATTTTCACTATTACTTATAATCTACATATTAAAGAGAGAAAATTATATTTCACCCAGATTATTCATATTAGACAGATTAATAATAAAAAAACCTATAATCTCGACTAGAAAACATAATATTCTCTTTAATTATAATATGATAATCAGAGTTATTTTGAATATATTATCAAAATAAATGCTGTTAACGATATTATTACTCAATAATTTATTATTATAAAACAAATTAAAATAATATTTAATATATTTACACTACAAATAAAGGAAATGTATATGATAAATAAAGTTAGTTAATTTTTTAACTATACATTTAATTTTAGTTGAATTAATGGGTAAGGTTTTGTATAAAGTCTTGAAAGAACTGGAACAAAATTGGAGTAAAAAATGAGTTTTGGTAGCTTTGTGAAATTAATATTAGGTGGTTTTTGGTTTATTTTAGCAACATTTCTGGTTGATCAAATTTTCGACTGGCCTTGGCTTGCAGAAGAGCTTGAGAATAATCGCGCACAAGCCCTAACTGTATCGTTTTTTTCGGGCGCTATATTATCGAGCATTGCCACTATGAGAAACAGCGGTTAAACAGCCATTATCATCCTGAAAGGATCATAATGGACTTACTAAATATTAGAATGAAATTTAACAGTGCTTCGCAAATAAGCGCAGTTATTATCGGCGTATCGCGATACATTCACTCAACAAAACAATTTTCACAATGAAACGCCTTTCACAAGCTTTTTCAACTGACCGCGCTGCGCTCATCACCTTTGTAACGGCTGGTGATCCGTCCGTAGAAGACACCCCAGCAATATTAGATGCCCTCGTCGAGGGCGGCGCTGATATTATTGAACTGGGTATGCCCTTTACCGATCCAATGGCTGATGGTCCAGCCATTCAAGCCGCCAATATCCGCAGCTTATCAGGCGGCACCAAAACCGCTGATGTACTGAATATTGCCAAGGAATTTAGAGAGCATCATCCTAATGTGCCGCTGATTTTGATGGGTTATTCCAACCCTATGACGATACGCGGTCCATTATGGTTTGCTGATGCATGCGCAGCCAATGGCGTTGATGGTGTGATTTGCGTTGATATTCCTGTCGAGGAAGATGATAGTCTGGGCGATGCTCTGCGCGCAAAAGATATTGCTGTGGTGCGCCTCGCAACGCCAACGACAGATAGCAAAAGATTACCGCAAATTTTAAACAATGCCAGCGGCTTTCTCTATTATGTAAGCGTTGCAGGTATCACAGGACTGCAACAAGCGGCACAGACCAGCATAGAAGAAGCCGTGAAACGCTTAAAATCAGGCACAGATTTGCCTGTCGCGGTTGGTTTCGGCGTACGCACACCAGAGCAAGCAGCCAATATCGCCCGCGTTGCCGATGGCGTTGTGGTCGGTAGTGCGATTGTGGAATTGATCAAAAAATATGGTAAAGATGCGCCTACCCCTGTAAAAGACTATGTTACAAGCTTAGCATCTGCTATCGCAGGCGCCAGATAAGCAGTTTTGGAGATTATCAAATGAGCTGGGTCACACGCGTCAGAAACGCCATACCATTCATTGCGAAACGGGAAACAACAGAGACATTATGGCACAAATGTAAAGGCTGTCATGCTATGATCTTTTTAAAAGAATATGAGGAAAATCAATCTATCTGTCCGAAATGCGAGCATCATGGCCGTATAGGACCAAAAGCACGTTTTGATACTCTGTTTGATAATGGAAAATATGCTGAACTCGATGTTCCTGCTGTCAATGAAGATCCACTGAAATTCAAAGACCAGAAAAAATATACGGATCGCATTAAAGCTGCAAGAGCGGCCAATAACCGCCAAGATGCCCTTATTACGGCGCATGGCACAATGAATGGTCATAAAGCCGTTATCAGTGTACAAGATTTCGCTTTCATGGGCGGTTCAATGGGTATGGCGGTCGGTGAAGGCTTTGTTGCTGCTGTGCGTCAGGCGATTGCACTTAATGCACCTTATATCATATTCACGGCTGCTGGCGGTGCGCGCATGCAGGAGGGTATTTTATCACTCATGCAGATGCCGCGATCAACCGCAGCTATATCCATGCTACGCGAGGCTGGCTTGCCCTACATTGTGGTGTTAACCGACCCTACCACGGGCGGCGTTACAGCTAGCTATGCAATGCTTGGCGATATACAAATTGCTGAGCCAGGCGCTTTGATTGGATTTGCTGGCCAACGGGTAATCGAACAAACCATCCGCGAGAAATTACCAGAAGGGTTTCAGCGCGCCGAATATCTGCTCGACCATGGGATGATTGATATGGTAGTGCATCGCAGCGATAT
>CALDZL010000006.1 GCA_937944295.1 uncultured Sphingorhabdus sp. | reverse complement strand
AATAAGAAGCGGGATACTAAGTTGTGGTTGAAGGTATGCTTTCCATCCTTGGGCATTTGTCACACCTTCGTCCGTTTTTGGTTCTGAAACAACTAGCTCTGCGAGCAGAAGATCAACGTTTTCTCCAGCAGTAACCGAAATGACCAGATCATGTTTTCCAGCTTCGTGGAGCCATTCACCCTCTATTGTGTAAATTGCAGGTGAAGTTTCCTGTGCAACAAAAGTGTCTGCGTCTTTAGTGATTTCAATAAGTGCATTTTCGATTGGTGCATTCGTTGCATATTCATCAAGATATAGCGTGAGTTTATTTCCGTTATTAACGCCGACAACCTGAAACAACTCACTTTCAACAGTCAGTCTGGGAACTTCCTGTTCGACAACCAAAGGCTTTTCTTTATCATCATGATCATGACCGCCATGCGCAAAAGCATTCACAGACAAAAAACATGCCAATAAAATGTAAATTGAAACTTGAATTAATTGCCGAACCAGTCGACTGAAAAGAGAAACCATAACCATTCCCAAATTGCAGATACATAAAATCCACCGCAAGGATCATCCGTGCGGCACTACTCTATGTTCAGCTTCGGGGAGGCGGACTATCAGAATTGGTTATACGACTATTAAGACGTTGCTGTATTAAGAGAAACTTTTGAACTTTCGAATTTAAAGCACTTTGAGTTTCATGCTCAATTGTTCCAGCAAAAACACAACATGACCCACATGCCATATTACAGCATGAAAACGGGCAATCCAAATGACTCTTTGTTTGCTCATTATCAAAAGTTTTATGTTCAGATTGATCAAGTGATTTGGAATTTTGATTTACATCAGATTTTTCAACTGAATGATTATGATTAATATGCGCATTTGCATCGCTCGTTGAAACAAAAAGCGACATAAACAAAACTATCAATGCGTATGCAAACAATCTAATCATTTAATTTTAAATTTCGAATTATTTATCGCTCCAAATTATATTATAAACCCTCCAGCACGTAGAAGGTCAAGCGATTTAATTAATATTCCTGTGGTTTAGTATTCAATCGCTTATAAAGCGTTGATACTTAAATACATAAAGGGCTACCTAGCGGTAGCCCTTAAATTCAACAAATATCAAACTTAGTTAAATAATTTTACCTGCTACAACTGCATGAATAGTTCCTGCACGGCTTGTATAGCCTTTCATCGGGAAGTTCATATAACGCGGCTTCCAATCCTTTTGCTTGGCTGTACGCTTGCCATTCAGACAATCTTGAATAATGCTTTTCTGAACTTTGGCTGTAGCAGTAATATTGCCCTCTGCCGCATTCTTACCTGCTACTTCCTTCACCATGGCATTGATAGCTTCTTTGTCTCTGAACAAATCAAAGAACGTTTGGTCTGGTGTCCAAACCTCATTTATATCAACACTAAGGTGATTACCAAGCATTTCTACTGTATCATTTTGCGCAGGAAGTGTTTCTGCAATGACAAAGGTTAGAATACGCATAACGTTTGCATCATCCAGTTTTAGCAATGCCACAAAGATTGCCTGTAAATCACGCGAAGCCATCCAGTCGCCTTTTTGCGGAACGACTGATTGGGTTTCATCATTCGATAGTTCAAGCAATTTGCAGATTTCAGTGCGTTCCTTGGCAAAGACAGATTCAGCCTTGTTTGTCTTTAAACTTTCCTCAATAGCCTCTGTATTGGCTTTCTGTGGGTCTGCCTTTACTTCAAACAGGCTTGAGCTTGCAATGATTTGAGCAACACATAAACGCAGTGCTGTGTCTTGCTGTTCTAACAGTTTACTTCTAACCGCAGAATGGCGTTGCAAGCCAAGATAGTTCTGCATGGCGACAGTTAATTCTGGGCGCTCATTGATAGCCTCACCACTTTCTACTTGCTGTGCTTTCTCACGCTTTTTAACGTCAGCGCTTGATAATTTGGCTTCGTGGGCAGTGACTTCACCATTAGTGGCAACATGGATATAGACTTTACCACCCTCTTCCTTGGCTGTAGTCACATAATCCCATGATGCAAAGTAATCCCCTACATCAAGCAAAATCACATCTGACCATCCCTCTTCACGGTAATCTTCCATCATCAGAGCAATGGCTTTGCTTTGTTCTTCCCAGAATAGCGCACTATCGCTGAAATAAGCCTCCTCACCGAAAAGATCGCTTATCAGTATCCCTTTGAAGGTCTCAACATCAAACAAGGCACTAGAGGTTGGTATTTGGTCGCCCCCAAAGAGCCAGTTTTTCAAGTGATGGCCTGTGGGTGCGTAATCTTCTTCTGATTTGAAGAGTTTAAACCATGCTTTTTGTTGGGTCTTGGTTGCCAGTGTTAGCAAACGAATGGTTGAGGCTTGAATGTCTTCACGGCGATATGCATTTAGAATTGGCTTGTGCAGATTTGCTATTGCAAGGCGTTGCTGTACCAGTCTTGGTGTTACGCCAAAATGGGAAGCAATATCATCAACGGATTGCCCACATCTGGATAAGTTCTGAAACGCTTCATATTGGTCGATTTCATCCATTGGCAGACGCGCAATGTTTTCTGCCAAAGATGCTTCAATAGCTTTTTCATCATCCTCCGCTTCAATAATCGCACAAGGAAGCGGCTCAACGCTTTGGCTCTCTGCAATCTTACTACAGGCATTAAAGCGTCTTTGTCCTGCAATCACTTCATAACCCTTACAATTGGGGCGTACAAGCAAGGGCTGTAATACGCCTAATGATTTGATACTTGGGATAAGGTCGTCACCATTTTTATTCCCATGCTTACGCACATTAATCGGTGATATTTTTAGGTCTGATAGTTCAATAAAGTCGAGTTTCATAAGTGTCTCCATTTTTATAGTCTGGCGCAGGATTGCACCTTGGAAGACAGCCAGCTTTTTGGTGAGCGCTGTCTTCGGAGGTGAAATCCCCAATTCAAGCGCAAAGAAAAATATAATGCGTTCCCGCAATCGTAGTTTGCGAATATTCAATTGATAAATCGCGGGCTATGGCTTCGTAATCGATGTAAAATTCTAAGCTTTTAGGAATGTCCCCATAAAGCCCTTCATCAACAAATTGCTCTGTCAATTCTTTCATGCTGTCGCACTCATAAAGCGTGATATCAATCTGGTCTGGATTACCTGCTACTTGGTCATGTGAGTAGCCGCATTCGCCTACTGCAATGATGTAGCGTATTTTCTGGTCTTCATCCCAATCACTGGCGGCATCTAAATAATCAGCATAGTTTGCTTGGTTCAAACCCCATGCTTTTTGTAGGTCTACGTCTATATCTTCCCCGTCAATAAACTGGATTTCATATTCTTCTACTGGGTCGCCATAATCGTTTTTGTTATCTTTAAACTTGGTTTGAAATTCTTCTGCTGTTTCAAAATAAAAGCCATTGGCTGAAATATCATAGGGTTGTGCGTGTAGTTTAATCATAAAGTGCTCACTTGGTTTAAGGTTATAAAATCAAGCGCGAAGCGGTGTCTTACTTCCTCCCTGCGCATGAAACCTTGCCAAGCGGCGAGCGTCCGGTTTCTTTTCATACAAAAAAGCCCGCCTCAGGGTTTATCCTGGGGCGGAC
>CALDZL010000005.1 GCA_937944295.1 uncultured Sphingorhabdus sp. | reverse complement strand
CAACATGCCCAAGAAGATGTTTTAAATGCCGCCAACCGAGAATTAGAAGAAGAAACGGGCTATCGCGCAGATCGATTAGAAAATATGGGCGAATATTATTCTTCCCCAGGTATGGTCAGCGAATCCTTTACCTTGGTGCGTGCGCATGGCTTAACCAAAATATCAGATGGTGGCGGCATAGATGATGAAAATATTATCGTACACCGCGTATCCTTGAATGCAGTACATGAATTTATAGCGCAAAAGCAAAGCGAAAATATTGCTCTGGACGGGAAGATATTTTTACTATTAAGTCCTTACTTATTAGCTGAATGAAACTTATAGTCGAGTAGCCCTCAACCAAAATTATCCGAATAAGATTGAATTTTTAGTGTTTTATTTGGCGTAGCAATGACATCATGTGCGATATTCTTATCTTTACAATAGGATTGCGCGGCTTCCAAAGTCTCAAATTGCAACTTTATCTGTTGATCCGTATCACCAGAACCTGTCCACCCTGTAAGCGGATCAGCGACTTTGCGATCAGAAGCTATATATTCCAAAACCCATTTATTACTATTCGCCCTTCCAGATTGCATCGCATTTTTTGGTTGTTGATATATCCGTGCAGACATAATTTTATCCTCTGATATTTATGAAAACTCTCTGCCTAAAACATAGTATATCGTCAAGAGTTTAGCATATCCGCTCTATTTTATATTTTGCCGCTTTTTCGTTTTGAGGCTAGCGCTGGCATTTATAGGATCATCAGGCCAATGATGTTTGGGATAACGACCGCGCATTTCTCTCGCGACATCATGCCAACTGCCATGCCAAAATTCTGGTAGATTTCGTGTGGTTTGTATCGACCTGCCCGCTGGCGAGGTCAAACTCAACAGCAAAGCTATCTTTTCTTTACCTACAGTTGGATGTTCAGAAAGCCCAAAAAGTGCTTGCACGCGCAATTGAACCGTGGGCCCGCTCTCTATCCTATAATCAATAAGATATTTGCCCTCGCTGGTTATGAAATGCGAAGGCGCCGATGCCTTAATGCGCTGCATCCCATCCCATCCAAGACGCAGCTCTAACGCTTGATGCAAAGAGGATGGATCAACATGTGCAATCCGGCGTTTTCCTATTAAAATAGGCAGCAACCAATCCTCTAACTCATCGAGCAAAATATTATCATTAATAGCATCTTCGCCAGCATATAGCGCACGCTGCATCAGAGCTAAGGATTGTTTTGACCAAGGCAAGATAAATATACCACTATCGCGAATAGAGGCCAATAATGCATCAGCGATCATATCTTCATCAACGTGCACACTGTTACCCTTTGCAATCACAATATTGCCGATTTTACGTTCATAACCTGCGTCTATTTTATCCCGTTTCGCATGATGTTTGACCACGATTGTCTCAGAAATTTTATCGGCAAATAATGTCTCTATTGTATCAGAACCAATCACCGCCGCTGATGCTATACGTGCCTTGGACGAAGTGCCTTGAACGTCTGCAATGGCTATCCATTCTTGCAGGGCCAAGGCTGGTGATCGTTCAGCATCCAGAAAATAACGCCGACCTCCAGCGCCAAGCCAATTCTCTCCTTTACTATCTTGTCGTTTAGCCAATCTATCGGGATAGGCAAATGCTATCATCGCACCAATGCTCTGCATCTTTATGGGTTTAATATTCGCAGATTTGACAATTTTCTGCGCAGCGGCGTTCCATCGCTTAGCCATATTACATATAGATTGCGAGCGAGCTGATCTATCTTTCCTAACTCTCTTAAGGCGCATCTCAATATCGACATCATGCCCGCCCAAGCCATGCTCTTGGATCATTGCAACCAACATAGCAGCAGCTTCTTTATCCGATGCCAATAACAACATATTGGCTAAATGCGGCGGCATAGGCAATTGCGATACAGCGTTCCCCATAGGCGTAATATAGCCACTTTCATCCAATAATTTTAGCGATGATAATTGTTTGCGCGCCAATTCAATACCGACGGGCGGCGGTGCATCGAGCCATGATAGGCGCGATGGTTCATATTCACCCCAAATTGCACAATTAAGCACCAATGAGGATAGATCCCTCCCTAATATTTCAGGTTGATCAAATTGCGGCAATCCACCATTAGCAGCCTCTAACCACAACCGAAAAGCATACCCCTCTCCTTGTCTTGCAGCGCGTCCAGCCCGTTGCACCGCCGAAGCCAAGCTTGATTTTTGAGTGACAAGCTGGGTGATATTCGCAGCCCTATTATAATGCGCATGACGCACCAGACCGCTATCGATCACAATATGCACACCATCAATTGTAAGGCTAGTTTCCGCAATATTAGTAGCTAAAATAATTTTTCTAAGTCCATCCACCTCTCGCTGAACCGCTCTACGTTGAGATGTTTGGTCTATATTCCCATGTAATTTATGCACTGCTATATTGGAATAGTCAGGCAATAAAGCTGCTAGTCGATCTATTTCTCTTGCGCCTGGTAAAAATATAAGAATATCACCATCATAATCGCGAACTATGACCTTTAATTGCCCTGCAATATCCTCTTCGATTGGGCGCTCTATCCTACGGCCCAAATAATGAATATTCAGCGGATAAGATTTACCTTCGCTCTGAAATAAAGGCGCATTTCCCATAATATTGACAAACCGCTCACCATCTAAGGTCGCCGACATAGCAATCAAACGCAGATCAGGGCGAAATGCTGATTGCGCTTCCAAAGCCAGAGCCAATCCAAAATCACTATCCAAACTACGCTCATGCACTTCATCAAATAAAACGGCCGATACATCTCTAAGCTCTGGGTCATTAATGATTTTATTGACAAAAATGCCCTCAGTCATGACAATAATTTTATTATTTACGCTTAATTTACTATCACCGCGTGTCATATAACCTACAGTTTTGCCAACCTCTTCCCCACATTGTTTAGCAATATAATAGGCCGTCATACGCGCTGCTAATCGGCGAGGGGCAAGAAGAAATATCTGTTCTTTAGCCCAAGGTTGGTTAATTAAAGCAGGCGCAACAGTGGTGGTTTTGCCCGCGCCAGGTGGAGCAATTAAAACAGCATTTGAGTTTTTCTCTAAGGATGAAAGCAAATCATCCAATATGGCCGCTATAGGAAGCGCCATTTGATTAATATGCGCGTGCTATTGCAAATTTGACGGCTTCAACCATAGCGAACTTTGCACTGTTTTCTGGAAAGGATGATATGCTATCAATGGCAATGCGGCCATAATGACGCGCCCGTGCAATAGTATCATCAATTGCATTATGTTTTTTCAACAAATTACAGGCCTTATTAAGGTCTTCATCACTCACGCAATGACCAAGCATAGCCTCTCTCCAAAACTTCTTTTCCTCATCACTGCCTCTGCTGTGGGCTAAAATTACAGGCAAAGTAATTTTACCATCTCGAAAATCATCGCCCGTTGATTTACCCATTACCTCTTCGTTGGAAACATAATCAATTGCGTCATCCACCAATTGAAAAGCAATACCTAAATTACGGCCATAAGCCCCCAATGCTTTTTCAGCTTCTTCACCGCTTTCAGCAACAACGGCTGAGATTTTACATGCAGCAGCAAATAATACAGCCGTTTTAGCAGTAATAATTTCCAAATATTGTTCTTCGCCCGTAGATATTTGGCGTTGTGCAGTTAATTGATTGACTTCGCCTTCAGCAATAACAGCAGAAGCATTGGACAATATCTTCAATACTTTAAGCGAGCCATCTTCTACCATAAGTTCAAAAGAGCGGCTAAATAAAAAGTCCCCTACAAGAACAGCTGCAGGATTCCCAAAAATTAGATTGGCTGCTGTTTTTCCGCGCCGCATATCGCTGCCATCTACCACATCATCATGCAACAATGTTGCGGTATGAATAAATTCTACGGCTGCTGATAATTTGTGATGCCGATCTCCAGAATAATCAAGCAATCGCCCAGAAGCCAATGTCAGCATTGGCCGCAAACGCTTGCCCCCGCCTGCTATTAAATGCCCCGCGAGTTCTGGAATAAGGGGGATTTCGGATTGCATTCTATCCAAAATCACCGCATTCACACGGTTTAATTCTGGGGCTACTAATTTCATCATATTTTCTAATGAAGGAGGTGATATATTATCATCGCCATTGATGTGATGGATCGTCGCGCTCATGAACTATTATGTGCCTATACCTACCTCTAAAAGCAAGGTATTAATTGAGAAAGTAAAGATTGATATTGTATTTTGCTTGTCCACAAGCGTTAAAATATGCATTGAAAATATATGTCAGAAATAAAGCTCAAAAAAACTAGCGTGAATAGATTATTAGAATATCGAAGCAGCATCGATAATATTGATGCTGCCCTTGTTTTTATGCTGGCCGAGCGTTTCAAAATTACGCAAGCTGTTGGCCGCTATAAAGCGCAGAGTGCCCTACCCCCAGCTGACCCAAAACGCGAAGAAGAACAGATAGAACGCCTCCGTCAATTAGCAAGAAGCGCAAATTTAGACCCTGATTTTACAGAGAAATTTTTAAGATTCATTATTGATGAAGTCATTCGGCATCATCAAAAAATTCGTGATGATAAGTAATGAGTTAACCTTATAATCTATTTATCGTTTAAGCGGTTTTGGTATTTTCAACCTAACCAACAAACCGCCCATATCCTCACTTTCCTCTAACCCCACACTACCTCCATAAATCTCTACCACATCGCGGACAATGGCCAAACCCAGCCCTGTACCAGGCTTTCCTGTATCAAGGCGTGCGCCGCGATTAAAGATTTTTTCGCGCTCATCCTCTGGAATGCCATTGCCATCGTCTTCAACTTCAACTTCAGCAAATTGCCCTTCATCAACTACCGTGATAAAGACACTACCCCCACCATATTTGGCTGCATTCTCAATAAGATTTCCCAGCAGCTCATCCAAATCTTGGCGCTCCATTGTGGCTTCTAACTCTTCATTTCCAGTCATATCTAATCTTATATGCGGATATAGTCGCCCAACGGCACGTTCAACAGATTCGAGCGAGGCCCATATCTTAGTCCTACTCTGGCTATGTGCTCGGCGTCCCACGGCTCTGGCACGTGCCAAATGATGGTCAACCTGTCGCCGCATTGTCGTTGCTTCGCGTATAACTGTCGCTGCTAAATCGTCTGAATTTGCCGTTGCGCTATTCATTATCACGGTAAGCGGTGTTTTTAGAGCATGGGCTAAATTACCAGCATGACGTCGGGCCTCTTCGGCCTGTTTTTCATTGTGATCGAGAAGTTGATTTAACTCGGTTACCATTGGCATAACCTCAATTGGTAATTCATCGGTTACACGATTTTTCTGGCCGCTGCGCATTTCCGAAATTGCGCGTCTGACATAACGCATCGGCCATAGACCATAGAGCGTTTGCAAGGCAGCTAGGATTAACAACCCGATCGCTAATAATAAGAAGCTAATAACTAATGTGGAACGTAATGTGCTTATTTGTTGGTTAAGGCTGTCTCGGCTCTGCGCTACAATAAATTTCCATTCTACATCAGAACCTGGTAATAATGCAGATTGTTCCGCTATGCGTAATCTAGTCTCGGCAAATTCATCACTCTCCCGAAAATCAACCTCATAATCACTTTCCTCTAATTTGGGATCTAGGCTCCTATCCCACAGCGAATAAGATGCAAAGTCAGGAACATCTTTGCCACTTATTTGCCAATAAAACCCACTATTAGGTTCTAAAAACCTCTGATTCCCAAGAGGCCTGTCCATACGCACCTCTCCATCTGGGCCAATTTCGGCCGTAGCAATCATTGCGGTTAAAACATATTCTAATTGCTCATCAAAATTTTTGCTAACATAATTAACCAACACGCGATCAAGTGCGATACCACCAATAAGAAGCAATAGCGTTATCCATGCCGCTGCTATAAAGATCATCCGACCACTAAGAGAACCTTTTCCTCTTGGTTCCAGATTTTCATTTTGAGCTTTTAAATTAAAACCCCACATATGATTGACGCAAATTATTCATATTGCTCTATATTCATGCTTCCGGATCTTCGAGGCTATAGCCAAGCCCCCTGATAGTAGAGATGACATCTTGTCCCAATTTCTTGCGGATACGGGTCACAAAAACTTCGATTGTATTAGAATCGCGATCAAAGTCCTGATCATAAATATGCTCGATAAGCTCCGTTCTCGATACCACTTTACCCTTATGGTGCATCAAGTAAGATAATAATTTATATTCTTGCGCCGTTAGTTTCACAGGAGAGCCATCTAATGTTACGCGGCCTGAGCGCGTATCAAGACGCACCGCACCAGCGGTCAGCTCTGAACTCGCATTACCCGATGCACGGCGAATGAGCGCACGTAGCCGGGCAATTAATTCCTCTGTTTGAAATGGCTTTGCTAAATAATCATCTGCACCAGCATCAAGACCAGCCACCTTATCAGACCATCCATCGCGCGCCGTCAACACCAGTACAGGAAATTTCAAACCTTCTTTACGCCAGCGATCCAAAACAGTTAGACCATCAATCTCTGGCAATCCTAAATCCAATATTACGGCATCATAACTCTCGGTAGAGCCAAGAAAATGGCCGTCCTCGCCATCGGTGGATAAATCCACAGCATAGCCAGCATTTTCCATAGTATTTTTTAATTGCTGTCCTAATGTTGGTTCATCTTCTACGATCAATATGCGCATATTATATATCCTATATCTGCTCTAATCTCATCTAACTAACGTATAGAAAAAACAAGTGATAGTCATTTTTATAAGTTTGATGACAACCCATAGCCATCGTAGGATTACAATCAAGACTTAACGTGTGCGCAATATGGCCCCACTTTTTGCATCTACATCAACAAATACAACGCGCGTTTTTTGTGAAGCACGATCACGGCTCAAAAATTTGAATCGATATGTGCTGTCACGGGCATTAAATTGAGACCCCAAATATTCCATATTCTTCATACGTTTCCTGACACTTCGTTCAATTTCCGCATAAGGCTTTAATTGTCCTGATACCATTTGTTGTCGGGCTTTTTGTTGATCTGTGCGCCGTGCATCCGCATGGGATGCAGCAATTACCATGCTTATCGCAACCATAAATATCATCAAAATAGAATATATTTTATTCATAATTCGCATCTAACCATTTGAGTTTGAATATTGGGTGAATATCATCTTCATATAATATTTATTCTATATTCATATTAATATCCATACGCCCAATCAAAAATAATCGATCCAAATCCAGTATCCTCATGAAAATCCTGATAAGTCCAAACAATGATTTGAACTCGGTGGTACCGTAACTTAGGGTCAAGACTTACAATATTGCCTTACTATAGGCTTTACTTGCATATCCCACAGATAGTCATTAGTGGCACTATCATGTCAACACCGCCCATCCTTGCTTATGAAGATTTAGGCCTGCAAATGGGCAGCAATTGGCTGTTTCAGGGTATAAATCTCTATATTGGGCCGCGCGATAAATTGGCGCTTATTGGCCGCAATGGAGCGGGCAAAACAACGATGATGCGCTTAATTGCGGGCGATATTGAATGCGATAAAGGCAAGCGCACTGTCATCCCTAATACCCATATTGTGATGCTGGAACAAGACCCTGATTTTTCAGATTGCGATACATTGATAGATTTCACTCAAAAGGGCGATGATGCTCCTGCGGAATATGAAGTACGCGCTCTGGCCGATCAAATAGGCATTGATCTGGATAAAAAAGCTAAAACAGCGAGCGGCGGAGAGAAGCGCAGAGCAGCTATATGCTTGGCATTAGCCCTGAAGCCCGATTTACTTTTGCTAGATGAACCAACCAACCATTTGGATTTAGCAGCGATTGAATGGTTAGAAAATTATCTATCGCGCTTTAATGGTGCCTTTGTTGTTATCAGCCATGATAGAGAGTTTTTGACCAATCTAACCAAGCAAACCTTTTGGCTCGATCGCGGTACTATGCGGCGCAACGAGGTGGGCTTTGGCGGTTATGAAGCGTGGATGGAAAAAGTCTATGCCGATGAAGAAAAAGCAGCGCATAGATTAGATGCTAAGCTCAAGCTGGAAAATCATTGGTTGGTGCATGGTGTCACGGCGCGGCGTAAACGCAACCAAGGACGCCTTGAAAAATTATATGCAATGCGCGAACAACGCAAAGCCATGATAGGTCC
>CALDZL010000004.1 GCA_937944295.1 uncultured Sphingorhabdus sp. | reverse complement strand
CGCTTTGACCATCGATTATAGCGATTATAAAGCGTGGTATGATAGCCATATTCCTTTGGAGCATCTATCCATCTACAGCCTGACTGCAAGATATGAATGATACCGCTAATTACACGCCTGTCATCAACGCGTGGCTTGCGACCGCGGTCTGGTGGTAGATGGGGTTGAATGGCCGCCCATTGAGCGTCAGAAAGATAAAAAAGGTGAGACACAGCTTACAATCCTCGAATCAAATAAATAAGCTATTGAATCACAATAATACCTATGTGTTTAGACCCTAAAAGAGAAAAATAAAGTATGTAATATTGTAATTGATTCTCTTGATTTATACCCTGTTTCTGCACCGAGATTTTCAAAAATTATTTCTGGTTTTCTGCGTTGCATTACAAACATGACTGACGACGATAACCGAGTGAAAATTTATTGTTGTATACCAGAAGAATTAGAACCCTTTTTATCGGATCACACTGCAAATGAAATGAGGGATTTATCGCCCCTAACTAGCTATTCCAGAATTCACTGGCGTCCGTATGATTTATTAAAAGTTGTAGCGGAGAGATACAGATCGTTTTTGCTGCTACGCAATCAAGTTCAAACTGATACCGATATTGAATTTATATAAAAATTAAAATCCTATGAATTCTCTGATCGAGTGGATCTCATGGATTTCTTCGGAAAAGTCATGCCCGAACAAATTGAAAATAGATATGGGCAAAAGGAGAACTCTATTGCTTACATTGTAAGGCACACACAATTGCTACCACGAGAATTTATATTAATTTTTTCAAGCGCTATAAAACAATCTTACAGAGATCGGCGCTCATGGTCATTTATCACTGCGGACTCCATAGTTAACTCAATTTCTTCCCTACAGCTCATGCTTTCCAGACAAATATTGAGACCATATGATACTATGTATCCAAATTTAATCAAAAATGCTAAATCCATTTTGCCTGAACTGCCAGTAATTTGTAAACTAAGCGATCTTGATAAAGTTGGGCAAAGATTTTCACAAGCAACATTAAATGAAACTGATAATCCGTGGCAATCTCTGTTTCAAATGGGTGTCATGGGCTTTATAAGAAATGAAGAAAAGTATAAAACAAGTGATTATTATGAGTTAGGTTCATTTCATTTTAATTCAGATTCCAATATATCTTTTGCAAATCATATGCAGTATTGCATACACCCAATATTTTCAGGAGCATGGCATCTAAATCGGAGTAAAAACATGAAATTTGTCTACCCAAGAAAAATAGAAAGCGACTTTTGGATTAAAAATGACGAACGCGACATTTCTTAACTGGATATAGATTATTGTTTACGTTCAATAAAATTTTAATTTTTACATTCATTTATTGTTTAGCATCGATTATTTTGGCTTATACCATTGATGATAGCCACTTATCTAATCGAATGGGAGCAACCCTTTCTGCCTTAGGAGCAATTCTTGTAATATGGCAGATACGAAGAGAAATTATACTTTTTGATCAAGATTTAGAAGATGATAAATCAGCAAGCGCGGATTCATTGTCTCCGTCAAATCAAAGAATTGCAGAAAAAGTTAAACAAGATAGAAGCTCACGAAGATTGCATGAGCGTTTAAATAATCTTTATGTCGTTGCAGTGGTTATTTTTTTTGGAGAATTAATGCACGGCTGGGGAGATTATCCAGTTTATATAGTCAAAGATATCATACTATGTTTCACAAAGGTATAAGTAAAACAAACATTAAAATGAATTAGTTCAGATATGGTCTGACAATTTATTTATCAATACCATGAATAAAGCTATCGTGTATCGCATAAAATCTCACTGCACTCCAGGAGCAAGGGTTTGTTTTGCAACTTGCTGCGGGAGTTCCGAAAGCGAGAGTTCAATAGAATTGTCAAAATTGGATTTTAGCGAGGTTTCTTGTGTTGACTCATAATCAGGCAGTTGGCGTTTAACTGTTTCTGGCATTTCTGCTTCAAGTTCCTTTTCCAGTTCATCCAGTTCTTCTTTTGTGAAATCATCTGAGTTTGAACGTTCACGGGCATTATCCAATTTTTCTTGATACTCGTGAATTTCCTGACGTTCTTGTAATAACCGATGCTCTTCTTGTTTTACATCAAGGTATTCTTCCGCCGTGTGTTTTGTTTGTGGAATTTCATCAATGTTATGAGTTTCTTGGTCAAGGCGGTTTCCATGTTCATCAACTGCCCACGTTCCATCTTCAGATTTGAAGACGCGTGTGCCATCTTCCATCACATACGCACTGGATAACATGCTATCAATTTGTGCCTGAATAAAATCAAGCGCTTCCTGGTTTTCAATTAATGCCTTGACCGTAGCTTCGTCGTAAACATCCAGCGTCGCCTGAAATTCCTGTACTTCGACCTCAGTTGCGAGAATGGCAGAAGTCGCAAAATCCAGAAATTCCTCTTCTGCTTTTTCTGCTTTAAGTTCTTTTTGTTCGCGATGTTCTTTAGCGGCAATGAACCATTTCTCACGCTCCTTGCGCAGTGCTTCACTGTGCAAGGCTCGTATTTCAAAATCTTCCATTACCCTTAACATCTATAACTCACATTTCTTTCTTAGGTATACGAACAAGACACCGCCCAAAGGTTTGTCTGAATACCCCTCTGCAAAATCAAGCATTTGAAAACGTTTGTCTCTATCACCTGTAAGCGCATAATCAAGAACGCATTCAAAAGCAGCATTATCTTTGTTTTTGTGAAAGAAGCTGGCAAACGCGATACCGCGTACCAGACCATCAATATGAACGATCCGTTCATCAACGGGCATTTTGTTTAAAACAAAACCTGTATTGAAATCTTCTGCCTGCCCCGAATTTACTCCCACCATGGACATAATCATCGCAGAAATGAATGAAGATTTACTTAATGTTAACCAATGCTTAACGGGCATAAGGGTTCGTTTTTGTCACATTGGATTATGACAAACGAAATTTGCATCGCGAATCCAAAATCATGTAAAATATCAATAGGATGAGTGATTAAGGGCAAATCCCCTTTCACTCCCAAAGGTTCAGGAAAGAAAGGAACGAATCTGTCAATTGGATATGGCGTCCAATTGATCACTAAACCATTGAGATAGTTTGAATAAATGAAAATAGGCTATTTGCGTGTCAGCACTGAGGAACAAAATGCGGATCGACAGATTGATGCGCTAAAACCCTTATGTGATGAGGTTTTCATCGAAAAACTCTCTGCAACAGCCCCAAAACGCCCTGTTTTTGATCGAATGATGCGGAAACTTAAAAAAGGTGATACGCTAGTCGTTTGGGACTTGGATCGTGCTTTTCGTTCCACCGTTGATGCGATACTTCAAGAAAAGCGTCTTCGTGAAAACGGCATTGCCTTTGAGATTATCTCACTGAATGTGAATACGTCTGAACCTGCGGGTGAATTTGCATATTCTGTTATGGCGGCTGCCGCTCAACTTGAGCGGCGTATGATCTCCAAACGCACCAAGGAAGGACTTGCAGCCGCCAGAAAACGTGGCGTTCGGCTTGGTAGAAAACCGAAACTATCACAGAAACAAGTTAGGCAAGCTCAAGAAAAACTCGATGCTGGCACACACACGCAAGCTGAAATCGCCGCCATGCTTGGCGTTCATCCCAGAACATTGGCGCGAGCATTAAAAAGATATCCTGAACTTACATGACATATTTTGACAAAGTTTGCCAAAATATGTCATAATAGCCTTAAGGAGTTAAAGTTATGGCGACGATGAATATTTCACTTCCCGATCCCATGAAGGACTGGGTAAATGCACGAACAGCTGACGGGCGCTATGCCAATGCAAGCGATTATGTGCGCGACCTTATTCGTAAAGATCAAGAACGAAATGATAAGATAGCGCACATGCAAAAGTTAATTGATGAAGGCTTGGCAAGCGGCATCAGCGAAAACTCGATGGATGATATTTTAGCCGAAGCAAAAAAGCGGCATGAGGCTGGCAAAAACAGCTAATGGGATTTCATCTCACCAAAGAAGCAGAAGAAGATATCATCCGAATTTTTCTTGAAGGCGCGGAGCTTTTTGGTGTGAACCAAGCTGAAAGCTATCATGCTGCATTACATCACGCGTTTGCGATAATTGCCGACCATCCAAAAATTGCTCGCCAGCGCGAAGAGCTTTCCCCACCCGTGCGAGTGCATCCATATAAATCTCATATCATCATTTACGAGCTGGACGACAATAATAATGTCATCATCATTCGCGTTCGACACGGGCGCGAAGATTGGATTGATGATTAAGCTACATGCTTTTCAAAAATAGATCGTACAATTTAAAGCTTACCTGAAATCTTAAATCGAGCTTCTGCAAAAATAACTTGTCATAACCTGAACCGTTCATTTGACCCTGCAAACAAGTTCACTTGAACTAAGCTGAACCGATAAGCTGTTGTCACAGCACGGCGTGCTGCAAGATGTGCCTTGTATTACACAAATGTGTAAAAAGGCCTCTTGGCAAGGGGCGTAGCCCCGTTGCATCCCCAAATCGAGATGCATGACACTGAAAAACCGAACTAATTTCTGGCAATGACTGGAATTCACGTTTAAGCTGAGTTTGATCTTTTGTTGATTCAGGAACAATCATATTCTTGTCTTTCAAGAGTATATTTTAAAAATATGATGCAAACCATCAATAGTTGAGAGTGGAAATACAGCAATGAATCAAGCAGGCCATAATAAACTTATATCTTTCATATGGTCAATTGCAGATGATTGTTTGAGAGATGTATATGTGCGCGGTAAGTATCGCGATGTTATTCTGCCAATGGTTGTCTTGCGTAGGCTTGATACTTTGCTGGAACCCACCAAGGACGCTGTCTTGAAGGAGATGGATTTTCAACGCAGTCAAATGGATTCTATCGAGTTAGATGATGAGCCACTTCGTTCCGCAGCCGGTTACGTTTTTTACAACACGAGCAAATGGACGCTAAAATCGATTCACAGCACTGCAACCAACAATAGGCAGATACTGCTATCCAATATTGAAGAATATCTAAGTGGTTTCAGCGACAACGTAAAAGAGATCATTGATCGCTTTAAGTTGTTGGATCAAATGCGCCATATGGCTTCCAAGGACGTTTTGCTTGACGTGCTTGAGAAGTTTGTTTCACCAAAAATCAATCTCACTCCAGAAGATCGCGAAGACCCTGATGGCAATATACTGCCAGCTTTGTCGAATTTAGGAATGGGATATGTCTTCGAAGAATTAATCCGCAAATTCAACGAAGAAAACAATGAAGAGGCTGGCGAGCATTTTACAACCCGTGAAGTCATCCATCTTATGACCCATTTGATTTTTGATCCGATCAAAGATCAATTGCCGCCTGTCATGACCATTTATGATCCTGCTTGTGGCAGTGGTGGCATGCTTACCGAGGCACAGAATTACATCACTGATAGTAGTGGTGCTATTCGCGCCGCTGGTGATGTGTATCTGTTTGGTAAAGAAATCAATGACGAAACTTACGCCATTTGTAAATCAGACATGATGATCAAAGGCAATAACCCAGCCAACATCAAAGTTGGTTCAACGTTATCTACCGACGAATTTGCAGGCAAGCGCTTTGATTTTATGTTGTCCAACCCGCCCTATGGAAAGAGTTGGGCGAGTGAACAGAAATTCATCAAAGAGGGTAAAGAGGTTATCGATCCGCGTTTCAAAGTCGAATTAACCGACTATTGGGGCAAAAAAGAAGAATGTGATGCAACACCCCGTTCTAGCGATGGGCAGCTTTTGTTCCTGATGGAGATGGCTGGAAAAATGAAAGCCACAAAGGATAGTGCTATTGGTTCTCGTATAGCATCTGTTCACAATGGTTCAGCCTTGTTTACAGGGGACGCTGGCGGCGGGGAAAGTAATATTCGCCGCTACATCATCGAAAATGATTTGCTTGAAACGATCATTCAACTGCCAAATAATCTGTTCTACAATACAGGCATAACGACTTATATCTGGCTACTGTCAAACGCGAAACCGAAAGATCGGCAAGGCAAAGTTCAGCTTATCGATGCAAATCTTCTTTATCGGAAGTTACGTAAAAATTTGGGTGATAAAAATTGTGAGTTTTCACCTGATCACGTTGATGAGATCACGAATGCGTATCTTGATTTCAAGCCTATCGAACGCGCCAAAGATGAAAATAATGACCCAAAAGGCATTGCTGTTCAAATTTTTGATAATGCCGATTTTGGCTATTATAAAGTCACAATTGACCGCCCTGACCGCCGCAGTGCCGCTTTCAGCGAGGCAAGAATTGCACCATTGCGTTTTGATAAATCACTGCGCGAACCTATGGAGCATTTTTGGAATGAATATGGCGATAAAATCTATCAAGAAGGATTTTTAAAAGCCAAAACAAAAGATATATTAGCTTGGTTTGAGGATGAAGATATCACCCTTAAGACAAAAGCGCGTAATAAATTGCTCGATCTTAAGTATTGGCAGAAATTACGCGATCTACATTCCAATGCAGCCAAGCTGATGTCGCTGCTTGGAACGGAAGAAACTTCGGATTTCAACGCTTTTCGTACCAAAGTCGATCAGGTTTTAAAATCTGAGAAAATCAAGCTGTCAGCATCTGAAAAGAACGCAATTTTAAATGCTGTCAGTTGGTATGATGAAAAGGCAAAAAAGTCATCAAAGAGCGTATGAAGTTAAATGCGAGTACCATCAGGACTTTATCGGAGCGTTTTGGACGCAGTTTTGAAGATTTTGGCGATTTTGGATATTTTATTCAAAAGGATGGTTCTTATCTTACTTATGAAACCAATTCTGATTTACGCGATGCTGAATCCGTGCCATTGAAGGGCAATATTCACGATTATTTTTTGACCGAAGTGAAGCCGCATGTTGATGAAGCATGGATCAATATGGAGAGCGTGAAAATCGGTTATGAAATCAGTTTCAATAAATATTTCTATCAGCATAAAACCTTGCGCAATTTGGAAGATGTCACCAACGACATTTTAGCACTGGAAGAACAGGCAGAGGGCTTAATCGCTGATATTCTTGGATTGCATCAGCCATCGATCAAGGTGGTGGCGTAATGCAAGCACACAATTATCCGATGTATGCAAGCTACGAGGAAATTAATACAGGTTGGCTGAATGACATCCCATCGACATGGGCAACAAAAAAGCTAAAGCATGTAGTTGAAATTCGTAAGCGAATAGCTGGTCGTGAAGGGCCAGATGTTTTGTCAATTACGCAGCAGGGCATAAAAATAAAAGATATCGAAAGCGGCGAAGGCCAGCTTGCTGCCGACTACTCCAACTATCAGTTGGTTCATCAAGGCGAATTTGCAATGAACCATATGGATTTACTAACGGGCTATGTGGATATTTCGAAATTTGATGGTGTTGTCAGTCCCGATTATCGCGTTTTTGCAAATGTTAATGTTGAAGTATTAGACGAGTATCTCTTGTTCCTGTTCCAGATGGACTACAAGCAAAGCATATTCTTTAAATTCGGGCAAGGCGTTTCTTTGTTGGGCAGATGGCGCTTCCCTGCGGATAATTTCAATAATTTTTCAATTCCTATTCCATCCTTAGAAGAACAGAAAAAGATAGTTTCTTTTTTGGTCGAGAAAACCGCCAAAATCGACGAAGCAATTTCGGTGAAGGAACAGCAAATTGATCTGCTTAGAGAACGTAAGCAAATCATCATTCAGAACGCTGTGACCAAAGGCTTGAACCTAAATGCACCAATGAAAGATAGCGGGATTGACTGCGTTAGAGAGATACCTGAGCATTGGGATGTTGCACGATTAAGAGATGTTTTCAGATTTAACAAAGGATTAACAATCACAAAGGATAGTTTGCAGGAACACGGTATTCCATGTGTAAATTACGGTGAAGTTCATTCAAAATTTGGATTTGAGGTTTCGACCCAAATGGATGACTTAAAATTTGTTGACGAAATATTCCTTGAAAGCAACCCGAAATCCTTGCTCCAAGAAGGCGATTTTATATTTGCTGACACATCCGAGGATTTGGACGGGGCAGGAAATTTCACACATTTAACCAGTTCGCAGCCAGCATTCGCAGGTTACCATACGATTATCGCCCGTCCACAAGGTAATATTATTCCACGATTTCTAGCCTATGTTCTATCTTCGGAGGCCTGCCGTAACCAGACGCGCAGGAAAGTGAAAGGTGTGAAAGTCTTTAGCGTTACAAACACGCTTCTAAAATCGAACTCAGTCTGGTTTCCATCGAAAGACGAACAGAACGAAATCGTTAGTTTCCTTGACATCAAAATAGGTGAAATAAGGTCAGCAATTTCAATAAAACAAAAACAAATCAATGCACTCAAAGAATACAAAACCACCCTTATCAACGCAGCGGTGACAGGCAAGATCAAGGTGGCATAGGGCAAGGATATGGTCAGCAACACAAAAGAAATTGCCCTTGAACAAGCCATCCAAAAATATTTGACAGGCTGGACAAGCGAAGAGCTTGACGGAAATCCACAACCCGCAGACCCTGCAAAATATCGCATAGGCGACCCTAAAGATTTTGATGCGACTCACGCATTAGACACAAAGTTATTTTGGGAGTTTTTAGAAAACACTCAAAGCAAAGAACTCGACAAACTTAAAAGGCGCAACCCATCCGACTGGGAACGTAAAATTCTTGAGCGCTTTGATCGCCTCATTAAAAAACACGGGATTTTGCATCTTCTTAAAAAAGGATTGCAGGTCGATGATGCTTATTTGGTGTTGATGTATCCCGCGCCACTGGCAAGTTCATCCGCCAAAGTATTTGAAAATTTTGCCGCCAATATTTTCAGTGTCACACGGCAGGTTCGCTATTCAAACGCCAACCCGCTTGAAGAGATCGATATGGTTCTTTTCATTAATGGCTTGCCGCTTGTCACTTTAGAATTGAAAAATGCATGGACAAACCAAACAGCACGTTATCATGGGCAGAAACAGTATCGCGAAAAACGCGATGCGACACAGCCTTTGCTGCAATTTGGCCGTGCGCTCGTTCACATGGCAGCGGATACCGACGAAGTCTTTATGGCGACAAAGCTGAATGGAAGCTCAACATTTTTCCTGCCATTTAATAGGGGCTATAATCTTGGTGAAGGCAATCCACCAAATCCAAATGGTCATAAAACTTCTTATCTGTGGGAAGAGGTGTTTCAAAAGAAAAGCCTTGCTGGGATCATCCAACATTACGTTTTACTTGAAGGGGAATCAAAAGACCCACTCAATAAAAAGACACTGATATTTCCGCGCTATCACCAACTTGATGTTGTTCGCAAATTGCTTGAACATTCAGCGGATAATGGTGTTGGGCATAGCTACCTTATTCAACATTCGGCAGGTTCAGGTAAATCCAACTCAATCACTTGGGCGGTATATCAGCTGATTGAAACATATCCATCAAATGAAAACGCTGCGAACGGATATGCTTTAGATGCCCCTTTGTTTGACTCCGTCATTGTTGTAACTGACCGACGATTGCTGGACAAACAATTGCGCGACAACATTCGCGATTTCTCGGAAGTTAAAAATATCGTCGCGCCAGCTGTGCGCTCGTCAGACCTCAAATCCGCTTTGGAAAATGGCAAGAAGATTATCATAACAACAATTCAGAAGTTCCCTTTCATTATTGATGGCATAGCCGATTTAAGTGACAAGCGGTTTGCGGTTATCATTGATGAAGCGCATAGCGGTCAAAGCGGCAGCGCTCATGATAACATGAACCGTGCAATGGGTTCTGAAACTGGCGATCCTGAACCAGACGATGCACAGGAGAAAATCTTAGAAGCAATGCAATCGCGGAAAATGCGCGGCAATGCTTCTTATCTTGCGTTCACTGCAACGCCTAAACACACAACGCTCGAAAAATTTGGCGAAAAACAATCTGACGGCAGCTTTGAGCCTTTCCATCTTTACAGCATGAAACAAGCAATTGAAGAGGGTTTTATCCTCAACGTGCTTGCAAATTATACGACGTACAAAAGCTACTACGAAATTCAGAAATCGATAGAAGACAATCCTGATTTTGACACCAAGAAAACACAGAAAAAGCTTCGCGCTTATGTTGAACGTTCACAGCGCACCATAGATATCAAATCAGAAATTATTCTGGATCATTTCATCCCTCAAGTTGTCAACACAAAGAAGCTCCGTGGCAAAGCAAAAGGGATGGTTGTTACTCAGAATATTGAAGCAGCAATCCGATATTACAAAGCGATTACGCGTAATTTGGAACAAAGAGGAAATCCGTTCAAAGTCCTTATCGCGTTCTCTGGAGAAAAAGAAGTCGATGGCATCAAGTACACTGAAACAGAGATGAACGGGTTCGCCGAAAAAGATACCAGAGAGAAATTTGATAAAGATGAATATCGCCTACTGATTGTTGCCAATAAATATCTTACAGGCTTTGACCAGCCAAAACTATCAGCAATGTATGTAGATAAAAAACTGCAAGGCGTTATCGCAGTTCAGGCCTTGTCACGTTTAAACCGTTCAGCCTTGAAATTGGGCAAACGAACAGAAGATTTGTTCGTTCTGGATTTCTTTAATAGCGTTGACGACATCAAGCAGGCTTTTGATCCATTCTACACGGCGACCAGCTTATCCGAAGCCACAGATGTAAATGTCCTGCATGAGTTGAAAGATGCTCTGGACGATGTTGGTGTATATGAATGGCAGGAAGTTGAAGACTTCGTCGTGCGCTATTTTAATGGCGAAGATGCACAAAATCTCAGCCCCATTATTGATCTAGCTGCCAGCCGATTTGATGATGAGCTAGAACTTAATAATCCTGAAAAAGTAGATTACAAAATCAAGGCCAAGCAGTTTGTAAAAATTTATTCGCAGATGGCATCAATCATGCCATTTGAAATTTTAGAATGGGAAAAGTTGTTCTGGTTTTTAAAGTTTTTGGTTCCAAAGCTAAAAATCAAAGACCCAGATCAAGATACGCTTGATGAACTTTTGGACTCGGTTGACCTTTCTTCATATGGCCTGGAAAGGGTGAAATTAAACCAGTCTATTGGGCTTGATGACAGCGCGACAGAACTAGATCCCCAGAATGCGAACCCGCGTGGATATAGAGATGGTGAGGCAGAAACAAACCCACTCGATAATATCATCAAAAGCTTCAATGAAAAATGGTTCCAAGGGTGGAGTGCAACGCCAGAGGAGCAGCGGGTCAAATTTGTGAACATTGCAGAATCAATTCGTTCTCACCCCGATTTTGAAGAAAAATATGCCAATAATCCTGATCCCCAAAACCGAGGTTTAGCGTTTGAAAAAATGCTCAAAGAAGTGATGCTGCAACGTCGTAAAGATGAGCTGGAATTGTATAAGTTATTTGCCAATGACCCAGCATTCAAAGCAGCGTGGCAACGCAGCATGGAACAAGTTTTAGATAGCGACTTTAAATAATTGGAAAAAAATTAGATGAAAGCAACTGAAGCCAAACTTCTCGCATTTTTAAAGAAATCACCACAATTTGTTATCCCAATTTATCAGCGAACATATTCTTGGACGGAAAATGAGTGTAAGCAGTTATGGGATGACATTTTTAGAGCAGGTTTGAATCCCGAGGTATCAGTTCATTTCATTGGGTCAATTGTTTACATTGAAGAAGGCCTTTCCAATAACACGGTTCAATCACCGCAGCTGGTGATTGACGGGCAACAACGTTTGACGACCATTACGTTGCTACTCTCAGCTCTAGCAGATGCAATTGGGGATCAAGAACCCGTTGACGGCTTCTCGGAGAAAAAGGTTCGAAACTACTATTTGCTAAATCCCGAAGAAACTGGTGAACGTCACTATAAGCTTCTTTTGTCACAAACAGATAAGGAAACGCTTACTTCGATTGTTGCAGAAAATGAGCATCCTGTTCGACATTCTATAAAAATCATGCAGAATTTCGAACTTTTCAAAAGTTTAATTGCCGCAAACAAAGAGAACCTAATTACGATCTGTAATGGCCTTGCTAAACTTGTCGTTGTGGATATCGCACTCAACCGCGATCACGATAATCCCCAGCTCATTTTTGAGAGTATGAATTCGACAGGCAAGGAATTGAGCCAAGCAGATTTGATCCGCAATTATGTTTTAATGGGGTTAGAGCCAGTTCTACAAACACGTCTTTATGAGCAGTTTTGGAGGCCGATGGAGATTGCGTTTGGTCAAGAGGGTTACAATACTCATTTTGATGCATTCATGCGTCATTATCTTACTGTAAAAACTGGAGCAATTCCCAAGCAAGATGAAGTTTATAAGGCCTTTAAAGCTCACGCTCGTAATATTGGAGCTTTTGGCGATACCGTTGAGCCTCTTGTAAAAGAGTTGCGGGACTATGCAAAATATTATTGCGCCATGGCTCTCGATGCTGAAAGGGATACTGAGCTAAAGCTCGCGTTTCACGATTTGAGAGAGCTAAAGGTTGAAGTGGCATACCCATTCCTGCTCGAATTATATCATGATTTTGCGAATGAAATTCTTGCGAAAGATGACCTTGTTGAGGCTGTTCGACTTGTTGAAGCGTATGTTTTCAGACGTGCAATTTGCGCAATTCCAACCAATTCGATGAACAAAACGTTCTCAACTTTCACAAAATCAGTCAAAAAAGACAGATACCTTGAAAGCATAAAAGCTCATTTGCTAAACCTTCCGTCCTATCGTCGATTTCCGAGAGATCATGAATTTGAACGCGACTTTCAAACACGAGATTTATACAATTTTAGAAGTCGTAGTTACTGGTTGCGTCGTTTTGAGAATTTCAAACGCAAAGAACGCGTTGCCGTAGATGAGTACACTATTGAGCATATCATGCCACAAAATGATAACTTGTCTTCTGCATGGCGTGATTCATTAGGTGCAGAATGGGAACGCATTCAGGATACTTGGCTGCATACTCTAGGAAACCTTACGCTAACGGGGTACAACTCAGAATATAGTGACAAGCCTTTCAATGAAAAACGGGACATGGAAGGTGGGTTTAAAGAAAGCCCACTGCGGGTAAATGCTGGTCTTGGTATTTTAGAAAATTGGGATGAAGCAGCAATTAAATTGCGCGCAGAAAAGCTTGCAAAGACTGCATTGGAGGTGTGGCCTTCGCCATCACTGACTGATGAAATTCTCTCAGAATATGCGCTAAAAACAACGACCACCAAACAAAATTATTCGATGGATGATCACCCACATCTGATTTCATCTCCAGTTAATGAATTATTCGAAGCATTTAGAAAAGAAGTTATAGCTCTTGACCCATGTGTAACCGAAGAATTTTTGAAGCTTTATGTGGCATATAAAGCTGAAACAAATTTTGTCGATGTCGTACCACAAGCAAAGCAGCTTCGCCTTTCCTTGAACATGAGATTTGAAGATATCGTTGACCCAAAGAAAATGTGCAAAGATATCTCATCTCTCGGCAGATGGGGTAATGGAGAGGTTGAAGTCAAACTGAGTAGTTTAGGCGAACTTCCATATATTGTTGGATTAGTCAGACAGTCACTTGAAAGCCAATTGGGTAATTAATTGCCCACGAAATTTCTTATCGTTTCATGTCCTGTAGAGATGAGTGTCGTTTGAAATATCTGCTTATGTCTTTCCTATAAAATTCCAATGAAATTTTCTTGGAAATTCTGGAGTTTGCCAAAGGCATTTTACTATTTTTACTGTAGTAAATTTTGGACTCATTTTGGTGCCGCGTTCCAGCAACATACATTAAATGCCGATCCATTGTTTTTGTGGCAAATAGCCATGTCTTATCAACTGTTGCACCTTGAGATTTATGGACGGTTACAGCATAGCCATGATCCAGTGAATTATAGGCTTCAAGATCAACAACGATTGGCTCGGCTTTTTCATCGTCTGGCTGGACAGTGATGGACTGTTCATTCGTTTTTAGAACGGTACCAAGGGTTCCGTTTTTGACTCCGAGATCGGTGTCATTTTTGGTGAAGAGAATTCGATCACCAACAGCAAACTTCTTTGCACCGTTGGTGGTTTCATATTTTTGTTCACCCTTGAGATTACCATTGGCAGTAAGTGACTTGCGAACGGCAGAGTTTAGCTTTGCCACGTCTTTGCGACGATGGGTTAATATCAGACGAGATGATTGTTTGTTTGGATCGTGTTTCAGATCGGCAACGTAATCTTTGACGAGGGCGTCCATGGCAGAGGCTTCACTATCAGCAGCATGTATGCAACCTTGATCTTCGTAAACTTTCAGTGCGGCTTCGATGTTACCTCTCGCGAAATCATGCGATGCTTGGCGTTGCCATACTTGGGATTGGCGGCGAATTTCTGTGATCTTTACAGGATTGGTGATTTCGGAAATTGCTGTAAATGCACCGCCCGCAGCAATGGGTTGAAGTTGACCACTATCGCCAACAAGCACAATTTTTGCACCTGCTTTTTGAATTTCCTGAATGAAGAAATTCATTTGCTTTGATCCGACCATGCCAGCCTCATCAATAACGAAAACATCATTGGCACTTAGATGCTCCATATTATGTTGCCAGCGATATTGATAGGAGTGTAGCGTTCGACTTTTGATGCCTGAACTTGCCTCTAATCCTTCCGCAGCCTTACCTGCCAATGCAGCCCCATGGACTTTATAGCCTTGTGCTTCCCAAGCTTCTCGCGCCGCATTTAAGGCGGTCGATTTACCTGCGCCAGCATAACCAATCAAAGTTGATAGGCGTTCACTACCAGTAATGTGATGGATGGCGGTTACTTGTTCAGCACTCAGCTTGCCACCGAATTTGACATTCAATTGCTTGTTCTGAACTGCGATTGCTTTGGCGATAAAATCTGAATGAACACCATGAGACTTGTTTTGATAAAGCGCAGTTGCACTATCCATCATCTCGCTTTCAGTTTTGATCATGGACGCGGTAGAAAAATATTCCTGCGAGTTTACAGTGCCTTTTTCTTGTAAACGAACTAATCCATTGTCTGACAGAGCAGCATGCAAGGCTGTTTGAAAATCATCGGCATCATCAATATATTTACTCAATTCACGAGTGATATCGCGTTCATGAAAAACGCTAACATGATCCGTCAGTCGTTCAGGAATGAAAGCAGAATTATGAATGAGGATTTCTGTATTACGGTTAGAAAGTTCTTTTCTTAGGTCGGGGTTATCATAAGCAGATTTTAGCGGCAGCAGTTCAGCCGTGTGATGTTTGAAATAACTCCCAAGCTCTTTACGAAGAAGTTTTTCTGCAAGACTCTTGCGCCCAAGGAGATGCTTCTTTTCTTTGTAGAGCTTACGGGTACTGGTTAGGTGACGATCCCAAAGATCGTGTTTCTCATCTGTGTGGCGCGACTTGAGATTGTGAATGTCAAATTGAATTTGTTCACGGTGCTGTTTTGAAAAACCAGATATAGATTGCCATTTCGCCTGAAATCGGGATTTTGGATGCAGGGAAAATTGACTGTATAAATCGCGCAACTCCGCTTGATGGCGCAGTACCATTTCTGATTTAAGGTCAGCAAAATCACGTTTGAGTTTTTCACGCTTGGCTTCAAATACCCCTAGATCATTATCGAACGGCGAAACGGCTTCAGTAATTTTTGATTGATAGTCGTCACCTTGCTTGGCTTTTAGCTTTGCCAAAACCTCTGCAACGGGCTGCAAGTCTTCTTGATTGCCAAAGCGTGCTTTTAAATCCTTAGATTTGATACCCAACCAACGTGACAGAGAATAAACTTCCCCATTATGATCGACTGCAACAAAGCCTCGTCTGTCACCACGTGCTAAAAACAGGCTATGTTCTTCGAGCGCGTTTATAAAAGCTGATTTTGAATCTGACTTTTGCCAGCAATCTAATAGCAGCACTTTGAGCTGTTTAGGGTCAATATTCTGCTGCTTGGCTTGATGATATTCGGTATAGCCATAATTGAGCGGATCGCGTTTATTTTTGTCATCAAATCCGTCTGGTAGTTTCCAGCCATGTTCCAGATATAATTAACGGCTTATGTCTCGTAGCTTAGTTTTGAAATGTGACATGCGCTGCGCTTTCATGGTCATGGGGTTAATCCGTAACCAAACAACATGCGCATGACGACGACCTTCTTTTTCATGGAAGACAATTGCGCGAGGATGATTTTGTAATTTTAACTTTTGCTCAATATTGCTGATAGCTTCTTCAAATTCAGCAATACTTACACGCGCTTTTTCAGGCGGGTTTAGGCTTAATGAAAATAAATACTGAGAGCATTGCGTTCCTTTGCTGACCGCATGGGCTTCCTTAAAAGCTCCAATTAAATTGTCCGCCATAAAACCACGCACATCATGAACTACCACCCGATCATTATCGCGTGTATTCATCAAATGATGTGCCAATTGCACACCGCCAGAGCGTTGAGAGCCTTTCAAGATCATAAGTCAGATGGATGTTGATCTTTAGATTCGGCTTTAAGCCCCAAAGCCTCCATAAGCATGGATCGAATTGCCAAATGGAAAGCATAGGCTTCTTCAATCTGAGCAATCACCTCATCATCAGCCATCAACGCCCCTGAATTAGCAGCTTTTGCAAGC
>CALDZL010000003.1 GCA_937944295.1 uncultured Sphingorhabdus sp. | reverse complement strand
CCGCTCATCAATCCGCAAAGCTGGTCTTCCAATTGCATGAATAATCCAGCATGGAACACCCGTCCCGCCTCATAAAGCGCCGCCACGGGCTCCGCTCTGGCAACCTTACCGCGCGATGCATGCACCAATGTAACGGCAATATTAATATTCGCCGCTTGCAAGACGCTTTTAACCATCGCCCCACCCTGATTAGCTTCGGCAATAATTCGATCAACCTCCCAGAGCGCCGCCGCATCTGCAACCTTTCTAGCCCATGTTTCGGGCGACGCTTTTTCCACGCTATGGTCCGCCAAAACATAAGCTTTATTCGCATCGTCAAGCCCAGCGATAATGATACCACAAGCATCCCCATGCGCGCTAATCGGTGGGTCAACAGCCACAATAATACGCCGCATCCTATCGCGCGGAATTGGCAGTACCCGCTGCGCCTCAACTAATGATCGGTTCCACAACGCACCCTCTATATCCTCGATCATCTCGCCGTCTAATTCTTGGCGGCCCAGTGATGTCCCAGCATATTGATTATGCACTGCATCGATAAAGCGTGCTGGCAGATTAGCCTTATTATCTTGCGTACTCCCTTTAGTAATAACGACATCTTTTTCCGCCATTATTTGTTTCAGCAAAGGCACAGGGCGCGGCGTTGTTGTCACCAAACATTGCGGATGCTCACCCAACCGCATCCCCATCCATAAATTATCCCAAATATCGCCATTAAGCCGCGCTGCGCCCATATTCCATTTGGCCAATTCATCGCACCATGCATGGCTATGTTGCGGCCCGCGCAGCGCATCAGCCTCGCCCGCTGAATAACAAAAAACCTGCGCCCCATTAGGATAGGTTAAACGGCGTAAGGACGATTCATATTCGGGGCGTTCATCCTCAGGGCCAATCGATAATAATCCGCTTTCGCCGCTGACCATGATGCTGCGCGTTTCATGATGATTAGCCCCAATCAGCGCGATACGCGCATTGCCATCATTATGTGCAATCGAACGAACCCATTCCGCACCCGCGCGGGTTTTGCCAAAGCCGCGTCCTGCCATAATTAACCAGATACGCCAATTACTGTCTTTTGCATGAGAGGATGGCGGCAATTGTTCAGGCCGCGCATTCCAGGTCCAATTATAGAGAATTTCGCGCTGCCCCTCTGCGCCCAATTCCGCTAATATTTTGGCAATTTCATCTGCCGGTAATAAGGCTAATTTTTCAATTTCAGACAGGCTCATTCTGGCTCGACATTGCTCTCATCAAAAGGCATATTTTTAAGTAGCAAATTATCAGGAGATAATGACTTCATCTCTTGCACGTTATTTAGTCTACGTTTTATATCGCTAATTCTTTGCATCAATATTTGATAGGTTTCATCGCTATTGGTCATATTCTCTTTCTTTCCTGTTTTATGATCAGCAACATTGGCAAGATGTATCGACAAAAGCCGCATCGCCATTGTGTCATTCAAATCATTAAAAACACCGACTTTTTTGCCACCATAGATGATGGGTTTTTCCGTTCCATAGCGCGCACGACGCAGCATTTCGAGCATCAACTCATCATAAGCAATCTCTATTGCTTCGGCCCATTGCTCTCTAAAATCCGCATCCATTTTGCGATGACGATAAACAGTATCAACGCTCACACCTGTATCATCTGCGCTTTGCTGCACATTACAGCTTTTTGACAGTCTACTTAAAAAACGCGCCTTTTTAGATGCCGTAAATGTGACACGATTCTTGCGTTCTTTAATCTTTTTTTGTGCTATATCATTGGTCGCGTCACATGTGCTGCTGACCAAGGAAATGGCGGCTGTTTTTTTGGACATTAAGCAGGCCTCATATTTAAGCCCCCTTAGATTGATATTCGATTATTATGTGGGTTTGGATAAAAAGCGGTTAATTATGCTTTGCGGCGAATCGCTTTATCTCGACTATGACTATATTTGCCATAACGGCGTTACGATGTCAATTTAAAAAACCTATTTGGTTAATTTAATTTGTTATTACTATTGCTGTGATAGAGGTCCGTTCAAGGTTTTATTCCCTTAATCTCGCCAATAAAACAGCAAAATATAGTTTCATATCTTGCCATATTTGCCTGATACGCTAAGCCTATCACTCATATAAGGGGATATGGGCCCTATAAGTATAAAGAGTGAGGGAAATAAAGTGAGCACAGCAGATACAAAGCTAATCGATCAAGTCACCAATATATCCGACTTTATCTGGGGCGGTACGTGGCATGACGATCCTGTTATTCAAATTTTTGGTCAGCCTATCGCGCCAATGGTGATCATTTTATTGGGTGCAGGCCTCTATTTTATGATCGGTTTAAAAGGCTATCCGCTGCGAGAGCTCTTTCCATCTTTAAAGGGCTTATTCAAAAAAAACACCAATGAAGGCGCTGGCGAAATATCACCATTTGCCGCCCTATCTACCGCTCTATCGGGCCAAGTCGGTACGGGTAATTTAGCAGGCGTTGCCACCGCCATCACACTTGGCGGGCCAGGTGCCATATTTTGGATGTGGATTACCGCATTGTTCGGCATGGCGCTTGCTTTTGCAGAAGGCGCATTATCCATACGTTTTAGAGAAAAAACCGCAGATGGACATTATCGCGGTGGTCCAATGACCTATATCACCCTTGGCCTCGGGTCCAAATGGATATGGCTAGCAATATTATTTTGCTTGGGTACATTATTTTCATCTCTGGTCACAGGCAATGGCATCCAAGCGCAAAGCCTCGGCGATTCCGCCAATGAATTGTTTGGCGTAGAACCTTGGGTCGGCGGATTAGTGGCGGCAATAGCCGTATTCATCGTTATTGTTGGCGGCGTAAAATCCATCGGCAAGGTTGCAGAGACGATAGTGCCGTGGATGGCTGGGGCTTATTTGCTGATGGCATTTATTGCCCTGATGATTAATCTACCGCAATTACCCGCAACATTCGGTTTAATTTTTTCTGATGCTTTTGGATATGATGCAGCCACAGGCGGCTTTACGGGCGCTATGATAATCATGGCGATTAGAGCAGGCGTCGCGCGAGGTTTATTTTCTAATGAAGCAGGCCAAGGCTCAACCCCGATTGCCCATGCCGTTGCCAAAACCAATGATCCCGCAGCACAAGGGCGCTTTGCTATGATGGGCACTTTCATCGATACTATTGTGATTTGCACTATGACAGCATTGGTAATGCTTACCGTCACAGGCGAGTTTACATCTACCGACGCCAATGGTGTCACAAGCGTGGTGAACCATGCATGGCAATCAGACTTAGAGGGCTTTAAAATGACATCGGGGGCTTATGCCGCGGCTTTTCCTTTTGAAGTTTTCACTATCCCGATTGGTACATTAATCGCCTCTATCGCACTTATATTATTTGTATTTTCTACTCTTTTGACATGGAGCTATTATGGCGAACGTGCGATTACCTATCTTTATGATCTGGTACCAAGCTCTACATTGGGCGGTGAGAAAATATTGCACATGATATGGCGTTTTTTATGGTGTGCGGTAATCTATATTGCTTCTTATCAAGACCTAGATTTGGTATGGCGTTTGGGCGATATATCGAATGCCGCGATGACCTTCCCCAATCTTATCGCGCTGCTCGCGCTATCGGGTGTGGTCTTTGCTCTAGCCAAGGGCAATCGCACCGCTGGCAATGACCATGGCCGCGAAACGCCAAAAGAATTGAGCGAAGAAATTTCTGGCAGCGCTGGACATTAATCGGTTTAATCTTATCACCAAAGAGGCGTTATAGAGAATATAGCGCCTCTTTTTGCACTACTATTATTTTTACCCCATCATTCTAATCACACCTTCAAATCATTGAGTAGACTAAGACCATGCTGAGAAAAATTTATGATTGGACGCTGGAAAAAGCAGCACACAAATATTCCGAGCGATGGCTTGCGGCTATTTCTTTTATGGAAAGCAGCTTTTTTCCCGTCCCGCCCGATGTGATGCTCGCCCCTATGTGTTTGGCAGAACCAAAACGCTCTTTTCGTTATGCACTTATCTGCACCATTGCATCAGTATTGGGCGCTATATTGGGTTATATTATCGGGTCATTTCTATTCGATACTATTGGCATGGCAATATTAGATTTTTATGGTCTGGGTGAGAAGTTTGAGGGTTTTTCTGAGCAATTCAACGCCCAAGGCTGGATCATCGTGATGCTGGCTGGATTCACGCCTTTGCCGTTTAAGGTGATAACGATTGCCGCTGGCGCAACGGGTATGCCAATTTATATATTGATCTTTGCTGCCATTATCGCCCGCTCCGCACGCTTTTTCTTGGTGGCTTTATTGCTGTGGAAATTTGGCCCACCGATGAAAGAATGGATCGAGCGTAATTTTGCCCTTGCTACTACTTTGGTTGGCGTCGCATTTATTGGCGGCTTTGTTGCAATACGTTATCTTGTATAATATAATTTGTAATCAGCAACGCATATGAATCGATAAAATGAAACTCTGATATTTATATATACCCATGTCTTAATTATAGATTGTAATAAAATTATATTATTCATTTGATATTCATGTAAAATCTATAACCTATAATATGAGGTATATGGAGCAGGTCATGTTAAAATTATATATATCAACTGCTATATTATCCCTACTATGCATCCATAATGCACAGGCGCAGGAAACATCTACTACGCCAGAAAATCAAGACTCAAAAGGCGTGATTGTGGTGATTGCCCCCGATTTGAAAGGCTCTTTGGAAGCCCTTCAAAACTGTATAGATAATGGATGCCTGCCCGATGAGGATATTGACGCAACATTGGCGCATGCGGAAAACCTCTTTATCGAAGGTGATTACCAAGACGCGCGCTCCACCATCGAAGCCTCGATCAAAAGAAATAAAAAATTTGCCCCCGAATATACTGCAGAGGTAGCTGATCTCTATCGCTCAAACAGTCGCGTATTAGAGCATTTAGGACTGATAGATAAATCTAATTTCAATATCGTTAGGCTAAATAACATAGTGAAAAAACATAGCGATAATGAACGCACTCAATTGATTGCGGAATTAGAGCTGGCGGGTTCTCGGTTTCGATCAGGGTCTTTTAAAACGGCGATTAGACGCTATCGGTTCTTAGAAAAAGAAGCACTCAAAAAAGGTTATAAGGACTTAGCCGCAATAGCAAGGTTACGCGAAATAGGTATAAGAATTGTCCTCGCAAAATCACGGGAATCCGCAGGACTTACAAAAAATGTTCGTAATGATATTATGGATTTTATCACAGAAATTAATGATCCTAACAATAGATATTCTCAATCAGCAGAAATATTATTGGCACGGCTTAATGATAATCCAGACAATGATAGCAATAAACCACCTCACAATTTCATTGCCGCCACTCGTAATAAACCTATTTTATTATCCTCGGACCCCGTACGATTAACAGACCTTGGAAAAGAGAGGCCAAGCAGAGATTTTACTACATCTATCATAACACCCCAAAATAAAGTCAGGACATCTGTTAGCGAGAATTTTCTTGACCGTTGGGCCGATTTTGGTTTTTTTGTCAGTGCGGAAGGACGCGTTGAAGATGCAGAAATATTACGGCTCAGCGGCTCGGACAATTGGGTCCCTGCTATCCTCAAATCGATTCAAAGCCGTATCTATGCGCCGCGAGTTGATAAAAATAATATGCCTGTAGAACAATATATTATAGAAAGATTCACCTATACCGCACAGCCAGAAATATTATCAATATCACGCATAAGAGCGCGCAGTGGCACACCCATAATCCGCACGCTAGACCTTACCGTTTACGATTAAAATAATATGTAAATTTAATACGTAAAACTATATTTACTGCGCAAATATTTGATCATCATTACCAAAGGCTTTAAACTCCAGCGCATTGCCCGCTGGATCGCGCAAAAACATAGTCGATTGCTCTCCCACTTCGCCCTTGAAACGCGTGTAAGGTTCGATAATGAATTGAGCATTGGCCACGCGCAAACGATTGGCCAATTTCTGCCAATTAACTGGTGATAATATTATGCCAAAATGCGGCAAAGGGACGGTCTTTGCATCCACCTCGCTAACTGCAGTCAATGATGATTTTTCTTCCACTAAATGGGCGACAATTTGATGACCAAAAAAATTGAAATCGATCCAATGATCCGATGAACGTCCTTCGCTACAACCCAGTATATCGCCATAAAAATGCCGTGTAGCCGCAAGGTCATCAACGGGGAATGCCAGATGAAACGGTCGCAAAATATCTCTTAACCCTATATTTTTATCGGCCAATGTTATGACCCTATATCTTGGCAAAATGTGATTTTCTCATCATCGAAAGTCCACTTTTGAAAATTGGCCTTTTCTTTTAAAATATCAGCCCGCGCAAAAGTAGAACCATTGGAAGTACGCCCATATTTTTCTTGTTTATAACGCCAAGATAGATTTTCAAACAAAAGAGCTTTTTTGGGGATACGCATATCCTCTCGATCAATCAAAACACCGATAATAGCACCGCACTCTCTATATTCATCGGGGCTAATCTTGCGCCTTTCAACGACAATCGCATCGCTGGTGCTATCCTCTAACAAAGGCAAACAGGTCTCCATACGCTTCGACAAATCATCGCTCCTTTCTGCCGTCAATAACGGTAGCTGTTCGCGTGCAGATTCTTGGATGGCAAAGGCAATCACTTCGCGGGTCTGCGCCGTTTCTTTCAGCACTCTTTCACCCACATTGGCGGCAAAAAGCGGCCCTTTATCATTTAAATCACCATATTGCGCAAAGCCCAAAGCCCCCTGTTTCTGTTGATCGGCCACTAAAGCGATCATAGCGACGCAGCCAATGGCTTCGCTATGCGCGGCGCTGAGCGGCTTTGGTTGTTTCACATAATCATCGGCAACGGGGTTCACCGCAGATTGCAATAATAATAAGGCTAGTATTTTCATAGCTTATCACTATCATATATTGGCTTGCGTTCAAATGAACAATATTTCCTGTCATTGCAATTTTGTACAAGGCATAGCATGATACAATCTATGGCAAAAATAGTATCACCTATCAAAGAATATAGCGGAACATGTGCATTAATCGCGGGCGGAGTATCTGCCATGGGATTTGCGCCAATGGGGTGGTGGCCGATCAGCCTCGCCTCCTTGGCCCTATTGACATATTTGCTGATCCATAGCGAAAGCGTAAAGACAAGCTTTCGACTGGGTTGGTTGTGGGGATTGGGTCATTTCACCATCACCCTGCAATGGCTCGCTTTTTCCTTTACCTTCCAAGATACTATGCCTGCATGGCTCGGTTATTTTGCTGTGTTCGCCGTATCTCTATATTTTGCGATATATCCCGCCATAGCAGCCGCTAGTGCGCGCTGGATAAGTATAAAGCTCAGCCTTGAAACGGCCCGCAATAGCGGAGCAATAGTTTTCATCATCCTATTATCGGCAACATGGATATTATCCGAATGGCTGCGCAGCGTGGTGTTTACAGGCTCTGGCTGGAATCCGATCAGCGCCTCTATGTTGGATACGTTATTATCTGATATTTTGCCATGGCTAGGCAGCTATGGCGTGTCGGGATTGGTTATTATTATGGCTGGTATTTCTATGATGCTATTGCGGTACTTAACATGGACGCAGCTTAGAGCCAAAAATTATTGGGGATTGGTGTTTTTGCCTTTATTTCTTATCTTTGCCTATGCTGGTATTCATGGCTGGGCCTATACTCCAGCGACGCCCAAAGATTCGAACATCACCATCGTCCAGCCCAACATCAGCCAAGCTGATAAATATCGCGCAGGCTATAATCAGATTAATTATCAAAAATTATCCGAATTATCAAGGCCTTTACCAGGACAAGAAAACACACCCCGCATCATATTATGGCCCGAGGCCGCCATTCCCGATTATCTGGAAAGCGGTTATCCGCAGCGTACTTATTTTGATACCATCGGCGGCAGCGCGGAAAATGCCCTTGCTGAAATTGGCACTATCATGGGTCCTAATGACATATTGCTTACAGGGGCAACGCGGCTGGAATATGAAAATAATGCTCTGCTAGGCGCGCGCAACAGCGTGATGGCGCTCAAGAAGAATCAAGCCAATACCAGCGCCGAACTATTCGCCATATATGACAAAGCGCATTTGCTGCCCTTTGGCGAATATCTACCGCTTCGTTATATTTTAGAACCTATTGGCCTAAGCCGACTGGTCCCTGGGGAAATTGATTTTTGGTCTGGTAAAGGCCCAGAAACCATCACCATCGCATCCGATCATCCCGAACTTGGCGGCGTTAAAATCGGCATTCAAATTTGTTATGAACTGGTTTTTTCAGGCCGCATTATTGATCGGGATAACCGCCCCGATTTCATATTCTCGCCCAGCAATGATGCATGGTTTGGCCCTTGGGGTCCACCCCAGCATGAAGCCCAAGGACGGCTGCGCGCTATCGAAGAAGGTATAACAATATTGCGCGTAACACCAACAGGGGTAAGCTCAGAAATACATAGCAATGGTGAAATATTTGAGCGCATAAAGGCGGGTCAAGCGGGACGACTTAATCTTTCACTACCCTATCCGCGTGCGCCAACATTTTTCTCCAAACATGGAAATAGCATTCCCATAACGCTCGCACTGCTGATTTTATTCCTCACAAGCATATCGACCATTGCCATTGGCCGCTCACGCCGCTAGAGAAACATATAAACTTTGCTTTATATGATAAGGCGATATAATTAATTTCATTATAACAAGGGTTTAATATGCGCTCAGAATTTTTCTTTACCTCTGAATCAGTATCAGAAGGCCATCCCGACAAAGTATCCGACCAAATTAGTGATGCGATTGTTGACCTATTCCTCTCCAAAGATCCCGAAGCGCGTGTAGCCTGTGAGACCCTAACCACCACCGATCGCGTTGTCATTGCGGGCGAAGTGCGCGGCCATGGCATGATCGATACCGATGGCAATTGGGCTGATGGTGCATTGGCAGAAATTGAAAAAATAGCGCGCCAAGTGGTTAAGGATATTGGCTATGAACAAGAGGGTTTCCACTGGGAAACATTAAGCTTTGAAAATCATCTGCACCCGCAATCAGCTCATATTGCACAGGGCGTTGATGCGGGCGATAATAAAGATGAAGGCGCAGGCGATCAGGGTATTATGTTTGGTTATGCCAGCGATGAAACGCCCGATCTCATGCCCGCCACTTTGCAATATTCGCACCAAATTTTGCGGCAAATGGCCGAAGACCGCCACAGCGGTAAAGCGCCATTTTTAGAGCCCGATAGCAAAAGCCAAGTCACATTGCGCTATGTTGATGGTGTTCCCATAGAAGCCACCGCCTTGGTAGTTTCTACACAACATGCCCCAGGCTATTATAAAGACAGCGATAATCCAGCATTATATAGCGAATTGCGCGATTATGTTATCGGCGTGTTTAAAGATGTCCTGCCTGATGGTTTTATTACCGACAATACCGCCATTCACGTAAATCCTACGGGCCGCTTTGAAATTGGCGGTCCAGACGGCGACGCTGGCCTTACGGGCCGCAAAATCATTGTCGATACTTATGGCGGCGCATCTCCGCATGGTGGCGGCGCATTCAGCGGCAAAGACCCTACAAAAGTTGACCGTTCAGCAGCCTATATCACCCGCTATCTGGCGAAAAATATTGTCGCGGCTGGCCTTGCTAAGCGCTGTGCAATTCAGCTTTCTTATGCGATTGGCGTCGCTGAACCTTTATCAATTCACGTTGATTTGCATGGCACTGGCACGGTCGATGAAGCAAAGCTAGAAGCTATATTGCCTGAATTGGTGAAATTAACCCCGCGTGGTATCAGAACCCATCTGGGCCTTAACAAACCCATTTATCGCCCTAGCGCAGCCTATGGTCATTTTGGCCGCAAAGCCGATGGTGATTATTTCGGTTGGGAAAAAACCGATTTGGTGGACGCGCTCAAAGCCGCTGTTGCTTAAATTACATAGTTATAAAATTATGAAAGAGTAGCCTATGCTGCTCTCTCATTCATCAATAGTTATGGAATGGTTTCAAGCAGCCTTGAGCTTAGCTGTTTGACCATTATGCATACCAAAGACTTTTACCATATTGCGGCCCGCATCTTTGGCAGCATATAGAGCCTGATCGGCATGCTCTATGGCTTGCTCCAATTCATGATGGTTTTGAACGGCGGCTACGCCAAAACTGGCTGTAATTTTGCGGCTATTAGACAATTCAGGGTGATTTTCCATGGCTATCTCATAACGTATATCATTTGCTAATAATAGAGCCGCCTGCTCATTTTGTTGTGGTAGCAATATTATAAATTCTTCACCGCCTATACGAGCGCAAGCTCCTTTGGTATCAATGATAGATGCAATAGTTTTCGCGCTGCGCTTTAGCACCAAATCACCAACCGTATGACCATAGTTATCATTAATTCGTTTGAAATGATCAAGATCAAGCTGTATGATATAAAGACTATTATCTGAGGCCTTATTATCGCGCTGATATTCAATAAAATATTGTCTAATACCTCGGCGATTAAGCAGTCCCGTCAACGGATCCCTAATCGTTTCTAATTTATAATTTTCGACAATATTTATCACCACTTTCACCAAAAGCGGAAAAGACATTATGATAGCAACTATTGACGATATAAAGTAGAATATAATCATGTAGGGCTCGTTCGCATAAGTCTCTATATTAATATTACGATCAATCAGAAATATGCCGAAAATTGACCTTGTCATATTGATAGCTACAATGAACGCAAAACACCAAAATAGCCCATTGCTAACCAAATGATGACGATTATTCCACAAAATAGGCAGGACAGGCATCATCAATAAAGATGCAATAATATCTGTTACAATGATACGAATATAAAGATCATTATCACCATAATGCCAATAGGCCTGACATATATAACCCATTATAAATAGGGTGATTAGCAATTTCATTGGTGGCTTTTTTTTGTGGCTTATAGCAATACCAATAACAGAGCAGACACTGATAAATAGATACAGGCCATTGGATATATCATCAAAGCGTAATGGACCAAAATCCAGTCGCTCATGAAAAAGCTCAATTAATGATCCTATAAAGGCGCTCATATAGGCCGCGCCAAACCAAAGCATGTAATTTGAATCTTTGCGCAATAAATATATCAATAAAAAAGATACGCCGAAAAACCCAAAATTAAGCGGCATAAATAATTTAAATATATCCAATTCAACCTGCATTATTTTACATTAGTTTATATTTATTAATAAAACATTAGGGTTAATGAAACATTATAAGAAAAAGTTGCAACACAGCGCCGATTATCGCTATTGGACATTATGTCTGCAACAAATAATCCTGTCTCGCCAAAACCGCACGATCCATCAACAATCCGTCAGCTTTACGGCCGCAGGCAGGGGCATAAATTACGCCCGCAACAAGTCCAATTGGTCGAACAATTATTGCCGCAAATCTCTATATCAGAGAGTGGCCCTCTGACGGCAGAAACTCTGTTTGGCGCAGATCGCCCGCTGCATTTTGAAATTGGCTTTGGCGCGGGTGAGCATATGGCCGAACGCGCAGATATGCTGCCCGATCATGGCTTTATCGGGTGCGAGCCATTTCTCAATGGTATGGTCAGCGCATTGCAGCATATTCGTGATAGAAATCTACCCAATATCCGCCTGCATATGGGCAATGCATTGGATGCACTAGAACGCGTATCCGATAATAGCTTGAGTTTTGTCTATTTGTTGCATCCCGATCCTTGGCCCAAAGCACGCCATGCAAAACGCCGCATCATGAACGATGGCCCCGTTGACCTGATAGCGGCTAAGCTGAAATCTGGCGGTGAATTTCGTTTTGGCACCGACCATCCTGTCTATGTACGCCATGCAATGATGGTAATGCAGCGGCATTTCAATCAATTTGACTGGCTATGCAATAGCGCGATAGATTTCCAAAAAAGCCCAGGCGGCTGGCCTGAAACGCGTTATGAGGCAAAAGCACGGCGCAAGGGCCATGAAGTGTGGTATTTTAGGTATCGCAAGAGATGACTGCGTTCATTTGCGCAATATATTCTCAAATTTCTTGGCTCTGGTAAGTTCATCAATCAGCTTATCCATCCATCGTATTTGTTGCGTTAGAGGATCGGTAATATCCTCTACTCTATGGCCGCAAACCACGCCTTTAATCAGATGAGCATTCGGGTTTATTTGTGGAGCATTGGCAAAGAAGGTTTTGAAATCAGCATCGCCATTAATATGATCTTCAAGGGCCGCATCATCATAGCCTGTGAGCCATTTAATGATTTTATTAAGCTGTTCTTTGCTGCCCGATTTCTTTTCGACTTTATTGACATAAAGCGGATAAATATCAGCAAATTTATAATCACCTATAGCTTTGCGCGGCATCGCCCTCTCCTCTCAGGGTTACGTTACCATAGCAAATATCAATTGTCAGCTTTCAATATTATGGCCGCTGTAATCAATAATCGCTATCTACTTTTTCAACCCATTCTGGAAAAAAGGAAGGCGCACGTTTTGACCAACCCACAGCCGTTGCTGCAGCCTCGCTGATCGATTGCAATAATTTTTTGCGCTGTGATGGCTCTAATTGCGGCAATGATGCCGTTGCACAAAATATAGCGGGAAGCCAAGGCCGCACATTCGCGCCCAATAAGCGCTCATAGAGAAAGCGATAGGCCGCAAAACTATCAAGCTTACCCTGTAAAATGTCAAAGGATGAAACCTCCATCAATTGAGCAAAGAATATTTCATGGCCTGCAATGTCATTGCTCATCGGAATCTGGTTACGTAACGTTTCGAGCTTAGCATATTTTTTCTGCTGAAGCTTCATAGCTCTTATTTCATCCTCATTGCGTGACCAGAGGGCTATCGCATCATCACGCTCAAAAGCTATATCCAAAGCCATACGAATATAGCGTTGTGATTTGGGAGAGAAATTTGCAAATTCCCTGATTTCGGTTAGCGTTAATGTACCCGATATATCCTGCTTTATATGTTCAGCCATAATATATTCCCTATATTTGAGGAACAATGTGGGCAAATATGGTTATTTATTGGTTAATGAAGATAAAATAAGTCGCATCGCAATCCTATGATAGCATTTTTCAATCAAAGCTTCGACCAATGATAAGTATGTTTCGACTAACATAGCGAGCATTAATGTTCATATTCCAATAATCCGTTATGGTAATTTTCAGAGTAGGATTTTGTGATGTTAAAATTTAAGCGTGGGACAAAACCCTTAGTTGGGACACAATTGGCACTGCTATCTATAATTGGGTTTTGGGCATTTTATGCCGCTATTGTTACGCTGCGTACAGCAGTGATGGATTTCCCATCACAAGGAGAAATTGCGGGCCGCCGCATGTTTGTCGTCGCCATGGGCATTGGTGTTACCTGGTTTTTTTATCTTTATCTGCGCTTATTCGACCGCAAAGCACTAGGCCACCGCATAGCCGCCGCCTTCATTGGCGCTATCCCTTGCGCAATCATTGTGGCATCGGCCAATCATTATATATTTAACCGATACGATCCGATTAGCATGTTCGATGATCAAAATATCGGGCGACAATTAGCGGAAATAAACGAAGCATTGGGCATTACCATCTATCAACAAATGGCAGAATTTGCTGTTGCCCTCTATTTTTTCATGATTGCTTGGGCGCTCTTATTCATCGCCATAGGCTATGCCCGCGAGGTCAGGGAAATAGAAAGAGCAGCAGCCCGATTTGCCCAAGCTGCACAAGATGCAGAATTGCGTTCGCTACGCTATCAAGTCAATCCACATTTTTTGTTCAACACGCTTAATTCGCTCAGCACTTTGATTATCAAAAGCCATAATGAGCGCGCCGAGACTATGATCCAAAATCTATCAACATTTTATCGCACCAGCCTATCCAATGACCCGCTAGAAGATGTAACCTTGGCAGAGGAAGTTCGCTTACAAAAATTATATTTGGATATAGAGGCAGTGCGTTATCCTAAACGTTTGGTCGTTAATATTGATATTGCCGATGATTTATTGAGCATAAAAGTACCTGCCCTTATCCTACAACCACTGATAGAAAATGCTATTAAATATGGCGTATCACGCAGCACACGGCCCGTAACGGTTCGTATCAATGCCCACAAGGTTAACCAAGAGCTGCACATAAGCGTAACCGATGATGGAGAATATTTCCCCGACATCCAAAGCAGCGGTAATGGCATCGGCCTTGCCAATGTGCGTGATCGTTTGGATACACGCTATGGCGATGCTGCATCCTTACGCTGTGAGACCCTAACCAATGACGGTTATACAGCCGTCATAACAATGCCCATTCAGCATGAAGCCATCATTCAAGAGGAATTAACGCTTGCCTAAAGAACCGCAAAAATTACGCACAATCATAGTTGATGATGAGCCATTGGCGATTGAACGACTACAAATTTTATGCGCTCAAATAGAAGATTTAGATTTAATAGGGACAGCCGCCGATGGCGCATCTGCTCTGCGGTTAAGCGAGAATTTAAAGCCCGATTTAATCTTACTCGACATAACGATGCCAATTATGGATGGCATTGAAACCGCCAAATCCTTATCAAAATTATACAGCAAACCATCAGTTATATTTATTACGGCTTTTGATAATTTCGCCCTAGAAGCTTTTGATTTGGACGTCGTTGATTATGTCTTAAAACCTGTAGCGATGGAACGGTTAAAACGTGCCATTGCGCGGGTGATTGAGAGCCGTAATAAAAATGTACGCTCAGTGCTAGAATCCGATTATGCGCAAGAATTTTGGGTGTCGCACCGCAACGAATTAATCCGTATTGCGGCTCTCGACATTGACCGTATAGAGGCCGAGCGTGATTATATGCGTCTCTATGTTGGCGATCGTAGCTATTTATTACATCAAACAATTAGCTCGCTCGAACAAAGATTAGACCCCGCTATGTTCCAACGTATTCACCGGTCACATATTTTGCGCAAAGACACAATCGCGGGACTGCGCCATGAAGGCGGCGGTGTGTGGCATATATTACTAGATAATGGGGAAAGCCTGCGCATTGGCCGCAAATATCTGGCCGATGTTAAAAATCTTGCAGGGAAATAATATCCTGCCATAAATTGCTGGTACTTAACGCAATAATAGCCCTTTTATCGGGCTATTATCATCGGCTATACTGTCGATATAAAGTGATTAATTTCCGACTATAGGAATAGGCTTATTTGCCAATTTAACCCGTGTTTGATTTTGCGCAACAACGCTCTGCATTTGACGATAGGCTTTTTTCATCGCTTCATTCTGACATTGTTTTGCAGAAATACGTTCATTAATAGTGCGCACTTGATAGACATTACAAACTTTCTTGGCCGCAGAATTGATGCGCATGGCCAATCTTTTTTGGTCTTTCTTCTTTGTTAGATTTAAATCCTGATAAGTTATGTTAATTGAAGACGCATTATCATCAGTGGCAGCTATTGCATTTTGCGAGATTAACGCTGCTGGCACAGCCGCTATCATCACTAATTTTGCCACAGTTTTCTGTAACTTTCTATTTTTCATATTTTGACTATTTGTTTGGGGGCTAAACATTTTTTTCCTTTCTTAGATGTGAAACCAAAAGAGAGGTTTTGGTTATAAAAATGCAGGAAAGGAAAATTTCTAATTTGGGGGAATAGAGCTATATCCCGTCCTGCTCTTATTGTTTAGCAAAACGAGCTATATATTTTTATATCGTGTCGATAAATGGCAATTCTCATCGTTATTATGACAAGCGTATCGACAAATGTGCGACAGCAGATGACAAAATATAATATAGTTACATACAGCAACCAAATGCAGTTATGAATCAATCTGGCCGTTTCAGATCAACCCAGCCAATGGCGATGATGGATCAGCATATTGCCGTCTGCCCATGCGCCCCGCCAAATAGGCTGCTCGCCCTGATTGCACCGCAAGCTTCATAGCACCCGCCATCATGATAGGATCTCTGGCCTCTGCAATGGCCGTATTCATGAGCACGCCATCACAGCCCAGCTCCATCGCCACTGCCGCATCGCTTGCCGTGCCAACGCCCGCATCCACCAACACAGGAACTTTAGCGCCTTCGACGATCAGGCGGATCATCACCTTATTCTGGATACCAAGGCCGCTGCCAATAGGTGCGCCCAGCGGCATGATGGCCACTGCCCCTGCATCTTCTAATTGCTTGGCCGCTATCGGATCATCTGCGCAATAAACCATCGGCAAAAACCCTTCTTTCGCCAAAATTTCGGTCGCCTTCAATGTCTCGCGCATATCAGGATAAAGAGTCTTCGCCTCGCCTAGCACTTCAAGTTTGACCAAATCCCAACCGCCAGCCTCGCGCGCGAGACGCAGCGTTCTAATCGCTTCATCGCCCGTAAAACAGCCCGCCGTATTGGGTAGATAGGTGACTTTCTTAGGATCAATATAATCGGTAAGCATCGGCGCATTGGGGTCCGATACATTGACGCGCCGAACGGCAACGGTCACAATTTGCGCACCCGATGCTTCTAAAGCCGCAGCATTTTGTTCAAAATCTTTATACTTACCCGTACCAACAATAAGCCGCGAATCAAATGTTCGCCCTGCTACGCTCCAACTATCCGTCATCTTTTATCCCAACCATCCGATTCATTACAATCATTACATCCTATTAACCACCGCCAACAAAATGGACAATTTCTAAAGCATCCCCATCTGCGCATTGCACATCAGCTAAAGTAGAGCGAGGAACAATTTCCATATTGCGTTCAACCGCCACTTTATTGGGTTTTAACGCCAAGCTTTCAATAAGCTCTAAGAGGCTTATCGGTCCTTCAAAACTGCGCTTTTCGCCATTAAGCTGAATAGAAATAAGATTAGATGATGCCATAATATATGTTTAACCTCGATTTTTGCTTGATAGCCCTATAGGAAAGGGGCAACAGGCAATGCAACAGCAAAGCGTAATCAGACACAGAGAATGTGAGGACGTTATGGCGGATAATCCGACACTATATATAATCAATGGGCCAAATTTAAACATGCTTGGCGTCAGAGAACCCGATATATATGGCCATGAAACATTAGACGATGTGGCAGGAGAGCTTGAAGATAAAGCAGCGGACTTAGGTCTTAATATTGACATGCGCCAATCCAACCATGAAGGCCATTTAATCGATTGGATCCAAGAAGCATATGCCAATGGCGCAAAAGCTATTATTTTGAACGCTGGTGCCCTAACGCATACTTCTATGGCAATATATGATGCGATTAGAGCAGTTGAGACACCCGTTATCGAAGTGCATATATCCAATCCTTTGGCGCGCGAAGACTATCGCACAGAAAGCTGGGTTGGCAAGGCTGCCATCGGTACAATATCTGGCTTTGGCACCCAATCTTATCTTTTGGCACTTGATGCCGCCCATACTCTATAAGCTGTAATAAAATTGCATCTTTACGGGCTGCATAATGCGCCTCTATAAGACATAAAAATAATAAAGGAGTCCTAGAAAGTGGCTACAAAACAATCGAATAATATGAATGTAGATACAAAATTGGTCAAAGAATTGGCCAAATTGCTCGATGCGGGAAATTTAAGCGAAATTGAAGTTGAAGATGGGAACCGCAAAATAAGAGTAGCAAGATCCATTAGCGCAGCACCGCAAGCTATCGCAGCGCCCCAGACTATTGCAGCGCCCGTTGCTCAAAGTGCATCACCCCCTACACCAGCCGCACCAACAGCAGATGCCGCGCCCGCAAACGCGCTTAAATCACCGATGGTTGGTACCGCCTATTTGGCCGCTGAACCAGGCGCGGCACCTTTCATCAGCGTTGGCCAAAAGGTCAATGCAGGCGATACATTATTAATTGTCGAAGCCATGAAAGTCATGAACCCGATAGTGGCTGATAAAGGCGGTACAGTTTCAGCAATTTTGGTCGAAGACAGCCAACCGATAGAATTTGATCAACCATTGGTAGTGATCGATTGATATGCATATCAACAAAATATTAATCGCCAATCGCGGAGAGATTGCTCTTCGCATTCACCGCGCAGCTCATGAAATGGGCATAAAGACCGTAGCCGTCCATTCGACCGCCGATGCCGATGCTATGCATGTTCGTTTGGCCGATGAAGCAATATGTATTGGTCCAGCGCCTGCTGCGCAAAGTTACCTCAATATACCCGCCATTATTTCAGCAGCCGAAATTAGCCAAGCCGATGCCATTCATCCTGGCTATGGTTTTCTGTCTGAAAATGCGCAATTTGCCGAAATCGTTGAAAGCCATGATATCAAATGGATCGGCCCAAAACCCGAACATATCCATACTATGGGTGATAAGGTTGCTGCAAAAATATCTGCGGGCGAATTGGGATTACCGCTCGTCCCTGGCTCTGATGGAGCGATTGAAGATGTAGAAGAAGCCAAAAAAATCGCATTAGAAGTTGGCTATCCTGTTATCATTAAAGCGGCATCGGGCGGCGGCGGACGCGGTATGAAGGTCGTCCAAAATGAAGAAGAGCTTGAAAGCCAGATGCAACAAGCGGGCAGCGAAGCCAAAGCAGCATTTGGCGATGCAACTGTCTATTTGGAAAAATATCTAGGCAATCCGCGTCATATTGAATTTCAAATTTTTGGTGATGGTGAAGGCAATGCGATTCATCTTGGTGAACGCGATTGCTCGCTGCAACGCCGTCACCAAAAGGTGTTAGAAGAAGCCCCATCACCTGTTTTATCCACAGAAAAGCGCAACGAAATGGGTGAGATATGTTCTAAAGCGATGGCCGATATGGGTTATCGCGGTGCTGGTACGATTGAATTTCTCTATGAAAATGGTGAATTTTACTTCATCGAAATGAACACGCGTCTGCAAGTTGAGCATCCCGTTACCGAGATGATTACCGGCATTGATTTGGTGCGCGAGCAAATTCGCATTGCTGCGGGCAAGCCGCTTACCTTTACCCAAGATAAAATTACATTCACAGGCCATGCCGTGGAATGCCGCATCAATGCTGAAGATCCCGAAACATTCATGCCATCCCCTGGAACTGTGACTTGGTATCATCCGCCTGGTGGGTTATATGTGCGCGTTGATAGCGGCCTATATCATGGCTATAAAGTACCACCCAATTATGACAGTATGATTGCCAAACTCATCGTCTATGGTCACACGCGCGAGGGATGTTTGATGCGTCTGCGCCGTGCGCTTAATGAATTTGTTATCGAAGGTATGAAAACCACGATACCCTTGCATCAAAAATTGCTCGACAATCCCGATGTCCAAAATGGCGATTATACCATCAAATGGTTAGAGGAATGGTTAGAAGGTGATGACGCAGACTAAGCCCATCAACAGAAGGTTGTTTCTGCAATCATCTATAGCGGCGCTGCTAATATCCCAAATTTGTCTGACAGGGTGCGATGCAATCGCAGATGTTTACAGAACCGCAAAATCACTGAGCCACATAGATGCAAGCAATAAGGGACGATTGGGCCTATCCGTCCGTAACCGAGAAAAATCCTTTGACGTTTTGTTGAGAGACCACCAACTTATATTAGGCCATCGTAAAACAGCGCAAGAGCGTTTTGGCATGTGTTCAACCTTTAAATTGCCTTTAGCAGCGATGATATTGCGCGCCATTGACCAAGGAGAGGTTAAAGCCGATACGCACATTCCAATTCGCAAATCCGACATTCTTAGCTATACTCCGATCAATATTATCATAACATCAGACCCGAAGATGAAGCCATGCTAGCCAATGCTGGTAAAATCATAGCGCAAGCCTATTAATAACCATGTCATATAAACTCTATGTAAACAGTTGTTCATAAAAACAGCATATTTCCTGAACATTTATAAGTTGTTCAGCAAGGGCTAATATAGAGTTATCTATTTATTAACTATCAAAAGAGTCATGTTGAAATTCCTCATATGGCTCATTAAGGATTGGACATGAATAGATTGTATATAGCCAGCCTGATCGCCGCTCTCACTATCGTTCCGGCCACTGCACATGCCGTTGATATTAATAGTGCTGCAAAGGTGCAAACATCAAATACTCTGTTAAACGGAACATCACATATTGCCATTAATGGTGTTTTGGATGATCGTTCCTTTCAACGCCGTTCTTCTAATAGAGGCCAGCGTGCGCGCGGTAATCGTGGACAACAGGCCAGAGGCAGTCGTAATTTTCGCAGAAATACTGTGCGCAATCGCAGCAATCGTGGTCAAGTGCGCAATAACCGAATACGCCAAAATTCAACAAGGCAGCGGGTTAGACAAGAAAGCCGTGAGGTACGGCAAAGTAGGCGCAATGTGAACAATAGCCGCCGAACAGTTCGTCAGGCACGACGCAACAATGGTAATGTTCAAGCCGCACGGCAAAATGTGCGTCAGAACCAGAGCAATTTAAGAAGTCAGCGTAGAGATTTACGCGGAGCCCGCAGTGATAACAGGCAATTTAGACGTGATGATCGCGTTATCCGCAATGATCGTCGCCAAGCAAGGCGCGATAACAGGCGATTCCGTAATGATCGTGCTTTTCGTAATGATCGCCGCCAATTCAGAGGGGATAATAGGCGTTTACGCAGCGATCGCCGTTTTAAAGGCCGCAACCAATATTTTTACAATGGCCGTTTCCATAATAGATGGAAAAATGATTGGAGACGCTTTAGCCGTTTTGACTTTAAATCCTATCGCAAACGCAATAGAAGCATCTTTCGATTAGGCTTTTATTCTTCACCATTTCGTTCGCATCGCTATTCAAGATTTGGAATTGGCGGATATTTAGGATCAGCATTTTTTCACAGCAATTATTGGATCTCAAACCCTTCTTATTATCGATTACCACCTGCTTATGGCGCCTATCGGTGGGTCAGATATTTTAATGATATTCTCTTAGTCGATATTAGAAATGGTTATATTGCTGATGCTGAATATGGTTTCTTTACCTAAGAGATATAATATTAAATTAAGGGCTGAGATGATTTCTTGGCCCTTTTTTAATGCCATTTACATCCTTATGTAATGGAACAGCATCCTGCTTCACAAAGCTAGGGCCAGAACCTATAGACTTTGCCTTGTAAATTTGCACATTGTCAGTCACTATGCCTGTATATTTGGACAGGAGGTCAAGCCATGAAATTTTTGAAAATCAGACATTACTGTGCATCCATAATAGCGGCTTCCTTGATAAGCACCCAGCCATTATATGCCGAAACCACCCTTATTTATGGCGGCAATGTCATTATCGATACACAGCAAGGCAGCATCGGCCCAGCATTTATCACCGTTGAGGATGGCAAGATTATCAACATCACCAAAGGTACAACAGCCCCAAAAATCAATGCCGATACTATGGTTGATCTATCCGATAAAACGCTATTGCCTGGCCTTATCGACACGCATACTCATCTATCGGGTGATCCAGGCGGTGATTATTGGCGGCGCGCCGTTGATCCCGATGAATGGAGCACCATCATTGCAACAAAAAATGCTGCGATTACCGTGCGTGCTGGATTTACCACAGTGCGCGATGTCGGTTCATCCGCACAAGTGATGCAATCGATCAGACGCGGCACAGCAAGTGGTATTATCCAAGGCCCGCGCATTCAAACGGGCGGTAACAGCATAGCTATTATCGGCGGTCATGCCGATGTCAGCGGATTTCGCCCACATATCAACGAAGCGCTGGCAACGGGGTTTACCTGCACAGGCAGTAACGAATGCGCTGCCAGCGTCCGCAAAGCCTCTAAAAATGGATCAGACCTTATTAAGATTACGGCAACTGGAGGGGTATTGTCCCAACAAGCGCGCGGTCTTGACCAACATTTCACCAATGCAGAAATGAAATCCATTGCCGACACAGCCCATAGCTTGGGCATGAAGGTTGCAGCCCATGCACATGGCCCGCGCGGGATAGAATCTGCTGCTCGTGCTGGTATCGATTCTATTGAACATTGTACTTTTGCCGATGATAAAAGCATTGCCGCGATGAAAGCCAATGGCACGGTATGCGTACCAACATTATTAGCTTTTGTCGGAGTGAAAGAAGGCCTTGGCAAAGGTGTTTATACCGCGCCCGTAGAAGCCAAAATCCGCCAGACATTGGACAGCCTTGGCAAAGCCCCTACTGCAATGCGCAAAGCGGGTGTAGAGATTGTGTTTGGCACCGATAGCGGCGTTACGGCACATGGGCGCAATGCCGAGGAATTTGCATTAATGGTCGAATATATCGGTATGACCCCACGCGAGACATTATCAAGTGCAACCCTTAGTGCCGCCAAATTAATGGGTTTAGAAAATGAAATAGGCCGTTTAAAAGTTGGTTTTTCTGCCGACATTATCGCCGTTGAAGGCGACCCGCTACGCGACATTAAAACATTGGAAAAAGTCAATTGGGTGATGGCGCGCGGGCGCATCATTCAATAAATATATCTTATATTATCAGAGAGCTCAGCATGATTGACCCCAATAATAATCCAAAAATATTATCAAAAATTGGAAAGAACGTATCAAAAAGTCTTGATCGTAATAAATATGTACAACATATCCCCAATGAACATTTGCAAATCTATGTCTATCAAAATTTCCTTAATTTAGAGGAACGTACTAACTTGATAGAATTAATCGATAGAACCGCAAAACCTTCTGAATTATATGCTGGTACCGAATTAGAAGGGTTTCGTACCAGCTATAGCTGTAACATGGAGCATGATAATCCAGTGGTAAAAGCGATAGATAAGAAAATTTCAAAATTGCTCGGTGTCAAACCAGGATATAGCGAAATCATCCAAGGACAGCGCTATGATGTTGGACAACAATTTAAAGAGCATCATGATTTTTTCCATACAACAGAGGCCTATTGGCAACAGGAACGCATCAATGGCGGCCAGAGAAGCTGGACCGCTATGATCTATTTAAATGATGATTTAGAAGGCGGGACAACAGAATTTTACAAAGCCAAAATAGGTGTGCGGCCTCTGGCGGGTATGTTGGTTGCGTGGAATAATATGAAACCCGATGGCAAACAAAATAATTTCAGCCTCCATTCGGGTAAGCCTGTTACAAAGGGACGCAAATATATCATCACCAAATGGTTCCGCCAAAATAAATGGGGCATACAGTGAAGGACAAAATAGATGCAAGCAGATGATAATCAGCCAATTGCAACACTCTATCATATGCCCATGACCTGTTCCCTGAGCGTGCGTATCGCCGCCGCTTTAGGGGATGTGCCATTGCATATTATCCAAGCCGACACGCTAGGCCGTGATGCTTATCAAGCCATTAATCCACTGAGGCAAGTGTGTACTTTGATTACGCCTGATGGCGAGACCATCACCGAAACCAGCGCCGCGCTTATGTGGGTACAATCACAATCGGCTGATGATGCTTTTCGCCGCGAACCCAAGGATGCGGACTATTATCAACTCATCCGCTGGATTGCTTTTGTCGCCACAGAGATTCATAAGCAAATTTACCGCATGGTATTTTACGATGAATTGGACGATGGCAGCAAAGATAATATCCGCGCCTTAGCGCCTACGCGTTTTGAGTTGCTCGATAAACATTTAACGCAGCGTAAATTTCTGATTGGCGATCATATCAGCGCTGCCGATGCCTATTTGTGTTGGGCGATGCGTTTGGCGGAACGTGCAGGGCTTAACCCCGCTTCCTACACGCATCTCATTGCCTATGCGCGGCGCGTTGAATCCATCCCCACCATTGATGCTGCCCTCGCCGATGATTGGGAGAGAAAACAAGAAGAGATACGCAAGTAGGAAAAAATGTGTAACTAACAAACGTCATACTGAACTTGTCTCAGTATAACTCTCAAACCCAAAGCCATCATGCTGAACTCGGTTCAGTATAACATGTGCCTAATGACCTCCTCACAGAGACCCTGAAATAAATTCAGGGTGACGAAAGTGGGTCTATTACACATGAGGACAGGGTGACGAATGATGATGGGATGAAGAATAAATTCGCCTTCCAATCACGCCCAATTACCCCTAATGTCGCACCATGAACGCATCTTTACAAAAAAACGACATTTTGTCACGCGCGCTCGACATATTATCGACGCTCATCGCCTTTGACACGACATCGCGCCATAGCAATTTAGAACTCATAAAATGGGTCGAGGATTATCTAATTGCGCACGGCGTAGCATCGCAGCGCGTCCCCAATGCCGCTGGAAATAAAGCCAATTTGTTCGCCAGCATCGGCGCAATGGATGATCCATCGCAGGTCGAGGGCGGCATCATATTATCGGGCCATAGCGATGTTGTGCCCGTCGATGGACAGGATTGGAAGAGCGATCCATTCACCCTAATCGCTGGCCAGTATGAAGGCCAAGACGCGCTCTATGGGCGCGGTACATGCGATATGAAGGGCTTTATCGCACTTGCTTTGGCGGCGGTTCCGCGCTTTACATCATGCAGCAAACCCGTGCATCTGGCAATCAGCTATGACGAAGAAATTGGCTGTCAAGGCGCTCCTGAAATGATTGCGAGAATGGCGCAAAATATAGCAGCGCCGCGCGCGGCCATTGTAGGTGAGCCGAGCATGATGAAGGTGATAAATGGGCATAAGGGCATAGCGCTCTATGAGGTCGAGGTGAGCGGCCATGAAGCGCATAGCAGCTTAACGCATCTAGGCATTTCGGCCAATATGGTGGCGGTGGAGTTGATGCATGATCTTGCTGTCTTAACACGCAAATTATGGGAAGAGGCCGACCCGCAATCGCCCTTTATCCCGCCGCATGCAACGCTAACTATTGGTGAAATTCATGGCGGAACAGCGCCTAATATATTGGCGCGGCATTGCAAATTTATCTTTGATTTGCGCTGTCCCCCTGGCCAAGATGCGGACAAGATTATCACGCCTTTCAAGGCCAAAATCGATGCCCTCAATAGCGAACTTAACGCAGCATTTGATGGTGCAGGCGTCACCATGAAACGCCACAGCAACGCCCCCGCTCTTGCCCCCACTGCTGGGACGGATATAGAGAATTTCGTGCGCGCTTTAGCGGGTGATAATGGTGATAGCGGCGTTGTGTCTTATGCCACCGAAGGCGGACAATTTGCCGCTGCTGGTTTTCCAACAGTGATCTGCGGCCCTGGCTCTATTGAACAAGCGCATCAACCCAATGAATATATTCTGTTAAGCGAGATGGAAAAGGGCGCAGCCTTTATGGAGCGGCTTGCGCAAGCGCAATTATGATAGCCCAATATGCGCGATGCCCTAGCGCATTTGGCAAGCGCTATAATTTGCGATATAGGAATATGAGAAGAGAGAGACTATCATGCCATCGGTAAAGGCTGCGCGCCCATTGGAAATATTCGATAAAATAGTTTGGCAGCGCCTCACCCATGTGTCAGGCGCACGCGGAATATGGCTTATGACGCACGCATGGCTGATGGTTGCGATAATATTGGGCGGCACAGCTTTGCTATGGCAATGGCATTGGTTTGCTGGGTTAATCATATCACCCATTGCCATATTGGCCGTTGGTGCGCGGCAGCTTGGCCTCTCTATATTAATGCATGAAGCCGCCCATGGATTATTACATCCCAATCGCAAAATTAATAATTTTATGGGCCAATGGCTGACGGGGGCATCGACGGGTAGCGATTTGCACGCTTATCGCAGCTATCATTTGACGCACCATCGTTTTACCCAGCAAGAGGAAGACCCCGATCTTAGCCTTTCTGCGCCTTTCCCCACCAGCAAAGCCAGTATGCAACGTAAGATTATCCGAGATTTAACAGGGCAGACTTTCTTTAAACAGCGCAGCCATCAATTTGCCAGAGCATGGCAGGGGTTTAAGGCAATTCTGCGCTGTGATAGCCATCAAGAGGATAGCCCGCGTGATACCAGCGCTGGCCGCGCACTTAACAACAGCGCCCGTGCTGGCATTGGTGCAGTAGAGACCACCATAAACGGCTCGATTATCACCGCCCAAACAGTAGCACGGTTTTTAGTGGTGCAATTGGCGGTCCTCATCATCAGCCTGATGACATTGGGTATCATCCCCTTTTTGATTTGGATAATCGCGCTGGCAACCAGCTTTCAAATGGTATTGCGTATTCGTAATATTGCCGAACATGCTTGCACCGCAGTGGGCAGCGATGACCCATTTAGCCACGCGCGCACAACATATGCCAATTGGTTTGAGCGCATGTTTATTGCGCCCTATTGGGTCAATTATCATTGCGAGCATCATCTGTTCATGGGTGTGCCATGCTATCATTTGCCCAAGGCACATATGCACCTGTTGGCCAATGGTTATGGTGAAAAAATGACGACTGCACATGGTTATAGAGAAGTTATGCGCAGCATCACAAAAGCCCCTGCATAAATGTTTAGAGCGTCATATTAAGCTTAATCTTCAAACCTATAGGATTGAATGTACCGCGCATTGGCCACCAATCAGGGGTGAACTTTATTTCGGTTGAGAAAGCCTCTGGTGCCTCTGGTTCTTTTATTTCAACAGCATCTAAAGCCATGCTATCACAACATTGCCACAGCGGCTTTGTGTTATTCTGATCATCAAGCCTAACCACAATGATGGGATTAATAACCTTAGGTAGATTTATCGTGCTTTCATCTAACTTTGGTTGATAGGATTTAACCCCCTCAAGCGAAGCCATATCGCTAGGCATGCTGCACATATAAGCAGATAAACAAATCATTAAAGGGGCCTGTATAACCATTAGGGTTATATAGAGATTAATATTTAACATTATCCTAAAGAATGGATAAATATTGATAGTTTATAAAGATTTAAAGCGCCCAGCCATACGGTCTTTCACCGTGATATTCGGATCAAAAACCTGCCCATTCATCGCCACATAGATACCTTTGGACAGCGTCTGTACCGCCGCCAATGCAAAGCCCACGTTAAATTCTGCATCGCTATTGCGCAGGCTTGCGGGCTGCAGAGCGCCCGTCAAAACAATCACCTTATCCGCAATGTCTGCAAGAGCTTTTCCTGTTTCTACTATCGTGTCGGTACCATGTGTAATCAATATTTTATCGGCATCGCTTGCTAAGGCTGCATCATGAATTAACGCACGATCAGCATCGGTAAGGTCCAAGCTATCCTTGCGCATAAGCTGGGTCACACGGTGCGGGGCATAGACATTATTCTCACGCAACATATCGGGCAATGTTGTCGGTCCAATCTGATATTCGGACAATGCATCAAAATAAACTTTATCAATCGTCCCGCCCGTGGTGAAAATGTCGATCATTATTTTCGACTATTCAGCTAAAGCATCAGCGATTAATTTGCGGCTATTATCGATACCATAAAGCGCGATAAAGCTGCCCATACGCGGTCCCTGCGAAGACCCTAGCAATGTTTCATAAAGCGCCTGAAACCAATCGCGCAAATTCTCAAAACCTGCCTCTTTGCCAATGGTGAAGACGATCGTTTGAATATCTTCTGCTGCGCTATCATCAGATAATTTTGCCAATTCTTCATCGAGACGCTTTAGGGCTGAAATCTCTGTGCCTTGCGCTTTACGCCGCTGCAATGTTGGGGCAATAAAATCTTTATGATAGGCCATAGCATTGCCGATAAGTTCATCCATGTCTGGATATTTTTCAGGCGAAACATCGGGCGCATATTGGCGCAAATAATTCCATATTTGTTCGCGATTGGCATCGCCCATCACACCCACCAAATTGAGCAACAGCCCAAAGGTCACGGGAATGACATCACTTGGAACATCGCAATTATGAATATGATGCACGGGATTGCCAAGCTGCTTATCGGGCGCTTGGTCATGCCATGAGGCTCGGAATTGGAAATATTCATCGGCTGCTTTGGGGATAACGCCCATATGCAATTGTTTGGCCGCTTTGGGATCGCGGTAGATATAGAAAGCAAGGCTATTTTGACTGCCATAACGCAACCATTCATCCAGCGATAATCCATTACCTTTGGACTTGGAAATCTTCTCGCCTTTTTCATCTAGGAACATTTCATATATTAAACCTTCGGGCTTGCGCGCGCCAAGTACTTTGGCAATTTTTCCTGATTGTATTCCGCTATCGGTCAAATCTTTGCCATACATTTCATAATCAACGCCCAGCGCCACCCAGCGCATCGCCCAATCGACTTTCCATTGTAATTTAGCACCACCCGATAGGATATTATGTTCGATCATTTCGCCATCATCTTCAAAGCGCACCATACCATTTTGTGCATCGATAATCTCAACAGGGACTTGCAAAACATGGCCGCTCTTCGGGCTAATCGGCAAGATCGGCGAATAAGTCGCCTGACGTTCTTTGCCCAAAGTTGGCAGCATGATGTCCAATATCTGTTGATTGCGTTCTAACACCAATTTCAGCGTTTCATCAAAAGCACCGCTTACATATTGCTGCGTCGAGGACATAAATTCATAATCAAAGCCATAACGATCCAAAAACTCGCGCAGCATCGCATTATTATGATGGGCAAAGCTCTCATATTTTTCATAAGGGTCAGGCACTTGAGTGAGCGGTTTGTGCAAATGCTTGGCCAGCATTTCCTGGTTGGGAACATTGGTCGGCACTTTGCGAAACCCATCCATATCATCAGAAAAGCAAATCAAACGCGTGCTATTGCCGGTTAGCGTCTCATAAGCCCTACGCACCATAGTGGTCCGCAGCACCTCATTAAACGTACCGATATGCGGCAACCCTGATGGACCATAACCCGTTTCAAACAGCATCTTTTCGCCGCCTGGTTTGGGCGCAGGAGCGCCGCGCTCCCCGCGATAACGTTTGAGCAATTTGCGCGCTTCTTCAAAGGGCCAAGCTTTGGATTTCATCGCAAATTCACTATAATCGGTCACGTCTATTTCTTTCCTTGATGGGCATTATTGCCGCTGCATCTTGCAATAGATTAATCATCTTGCAAATCCAAGCGATTATAAATGCTTCTATCCTGTCAAAACAGTTGAACCTTATCATCAACCAAGATAGGCCGATTGCGTGAGTGATATTGACCTGCCTTTCCCCACTTTGCACGCCAGCTACAGCGGCATTTGGATTTGTGAGAGCAATGATGAGGTTCATCCTGTCACCAAAGGTGATGCCATAGGGCGCGCCGCCGATACGCCAATGATAATGATGAACGCCCCTTTGATATCGCAAAGATTGGGCTATGCAGATTTATCAGGACTAGATTTGCTCGAACTCTTTGCCTTTATATTGCCCGCACAATTTATGGTGCCAACACCGAGCGGCCTTGCAAAGGCACTTAACTTTGAGGTGCCGAATAGCGAAGACGCCTATCCATTGCTTTACCGCAAGGCCGCGCTTTATATGCTCAAAACAATGCAATCTCCAAAATGGAAGCAACGCATAGGCGCATGGGATAGCGCTCAGAGCCTTTATCGGCTTCGTTGGCCTTGGGCGGCGGCAATGATGCCTTATCTCAGCAAACCCAAAGAGGCCGAACCTTGGTTATTTTCGCGGCTAAAAGAATGGGAAGAAAGCGCACCGCGCGGTGCGCCGCGTAATATCGCGATTGAACCTGAAACTATTTTGGGTAAGCTTGATCAATTAACAGGCAAAGATGCAGAGAAAAGACAAGGGCAACGCGATTATGCGCAGGCCGCTGGTCATATTTTCACACCGCGCCAGCATGAAGGCAATCCCAATATGCTACTTGCCGAGGCTGGTACGGGTATTGGCAAGACGCTCGGCTATTTGGCCCCTGCATCCCTATGGTCAAAGACTGCTGATGGTGCGGTGTGGATTTCCACCTATACCAAAGCATTGCAGCGCCAGCTTACGCAAGAGACCCGTAGATTATACCCAAGCGATGATGAATTTAAGGCAAAGGTTGTGGTCCGCAAAGGACGCGAAAATTATCTATGTTTGCTCAACCTAGAAGATGCTTTGCAAGGCGGGTTTACAGGGCGTGCCGCTATATTGGCGCAGCTCGTTGCGCGCTGGGCGGCCTATAGCAAAGACGGCGATATGGTGGGCGGCGATTTACCAGGGTGGCTAACCACATTATTTCGCCGCAATGGGTCCACGGCCCTAACCGATCGGCGCGGCGAATGCATATATGCGGGCTGCCCGCATTATAAAAAATGCTTTATCGAGCGCGCTAGCCGCAACAGCCAAAATGCCGATATCGTTATAGCCAATCATGCACTTGTCATGGTGAATGCAGCTAGAGGGCGCGAACATGAACATCGCCCTACACGCATAATTTTTGACGAAGGGCATCATTTGTTCGATGCTGCTGACTCTATGTTTGGCGCAGCGCTTACAGGACAAGAAACGGTTGAACTGCGCCGCTGGATAATAGGCCCCGAAGGCAAAGCACGCGGGCGGCGGCGCGGATTATCGGCTAGGCTTGCTGATGTTGCCTCTTATGACGAAGCAGGCGGCAGCGCCATTACCGCTGCATCTCAAGCGGCCGAAGCCTTTCCAGCAGAGGGATGGCTGGGTAGGATTCAAGAAAATATGCCGCTGGGGCCATTTGAGAAATTATTCGCAAGCGTGCGCACCATGGTGTATGCACGCGATGAAAATACCGATAGCGGCTATAGCATGGAAACCGAGTTAAGCCAGATTGACCCTGCACTCATCGATACTGCTGAAGACGCCCTTAGTGCGCTTGATGATCTCTATAAAGCCCTGAATATTCTGGGTATAAGATTAGAAACAATGATCGGTGATCCCCCCGATTGGATGGATGGTCCAGCCCGCGCGCGCATTGAGGGCGCTATCCAAAGCCTTGCATGGCGTGTTGATACTGTAGCAGGCTGGATGGCGTTACTCGCAAGGGTGAATGGGGTCATGGATTCTGACTTTGTCGATTGGATAGCGGTGCAACGCTTTGATGGGCGCGAATATGATATGGGGATGCATCGCCATTGGCTTGATCCCATGGTACCTGTAAATAAGAGCGTTTATGAACCCAGTCACGGTATCATGGTGACATCAGCCACATTACGCAGCGGCGGTGATTGGGATAACGCCCAACAAAGAACAGGAACCCACCATCTGGCGCATCCTGCGCAAATGTTTGAAGCCGCCAGCCCTTTTGCTTATAAAGAACAGGCTGAAGTTCTGATTGTGACCGATATTAAGCGCGGTGATAATGCTGCATTAGCGGGTGCCTATGCCCAGCTTATCATGGCCTCTAATGGCGGGGCATTAGGATTATTCACAGCGATAAAACGTTTGCGCAGCGTTCATGCGCGCATTGCTGATCGCATGGCGCGTGATGGTCTGCCGCTTTATGCCCAACATATCGATCCGATTGATACAGGGACTTTGGTCGATATTTTCCGTGATGACCCCAATGCATCTTTGCTTGGCACCGATGCATTGCGCGATGGCGTCGATGTTCCTGGCCATAGTCTGCGCCTTGTTATTATGGAGCAAGTCCCTTGGCCGCGTCCTGATATATTGCATAAAGCGCGCCGGCTCGCGCATGGCGGCAGTGCCTATGACGATAGGATCATCCGCGCCCGATTGGCCCAAGCTTTTGGCCGCTTAATAAGACGCAGTGATGATCAAGGCCAATTTGTCTTGTTATCTGCTGCAACGCCGTCACGATTATTAAATGCTTTCCCAGAAGACACACAAATTAAGCGCGTGACATTAGATGAAGCGATACAATCCGTTAAAACAAAGCTTTCATCCCGATCAAAATTGATGCAAAAGAAAAATAACTTCGATATCGAAGATAATATTTTTTAGGTTTAGATATATGAAAATCATCAGCCTTTTGCGGCATGCTAAATCTGACTGGCAAGACCCATCCTTACGCGACTTTGATCGCCCTCTCAACAATAAGGGAGAGAGAGTTGCACGGGCGATGGGACATTGGGCTGCTGCGCAAAAAATTACATTTGATCATGTGATTGCCAGCCCAGCCTTGCGCGTTGAACAAACCCTTAAACATTTTTCCGAGGGTTATAGTAAAAAACTCACCATAGAATGGCAGCGCAAAATATATCTGGCCTCATCAGCCACCATATTAGATGTGGTAAGAGAGGCCGATACTATACATAATCATATTTTGGTCGTGGGACATAATCCTGGGTTAGAGGATATTATATTTGATTTGGTGAATGATGATGGATCATATCCGCTGCGCGATGAAATTGAAAAGAAATATCCAACGGGCGCTTATGCGCAATTGCATATTCATTCTGAAAATTGGTGCGACATTATAAAACATAATGCAGCATTAGAAATTTTTATGCCACCTCGTAATATAGATCCAAATTTTGGGCCTGATATCGTATAACAGATTATCATTAGAAATGTATTTGGTCCACAAGCTATTTTATTTTAAACAGCAATAGCTTGACGTAACCTTTCCACAATATGGATTAATTTACGCTCTAAATCTTGATCCATCACATTATTCGTTGCAGGCATAGAAATTTTATCATCATTCGATATTTTTCTCTCATCCAGCAAATATCTCTGCGCTCCTTTTATAGTATAGCCTTCACTATAAATAAGCCGATGAATCTCATGTAATAATTGCGCATCTTCGCTACGATAATAGCGCCTGCCGCCCGCACGTTTCAGTGGGTTAAGTATGGAAAACTGCTCCTCCCAATAGCGTAATATGTGGGGTTGAACGTCCAAAGCTTTAGACATCTCACCAATAGTCTTGAGAGCGTCTTGTGATTTTTCCAAACCCTATTCTCCTATAGCAAAGTGAAGATTAGCTAATGCGGCTTCGCATTCCTTGGCTTGCACGAAAAGTAAGAACACGGCGCTTTGAGATTTCAGCTTCTACACCTGTCTTAGGATTACGTCCAATACGTGGCGCTTTATCACGAATTACAAATGTACCAAATCCAGATATTTTAACATTTTCACCCGATTCTGCTGCTGATAATATATGCTCCATTATAGATTCAATGATATTGGATGAATCGGAACGTGATAAGCCTATTTGTTGTTTAATTGTTTCCGCTAAATCAGCACGCGTGAGCGTTGCAATGTCAGTCATTTTTATCCCCTGTATATATATTCTATACGATGTTTTATGTACATATATATTATTCTATATTAATGTAGCGTGGATAACATAAATTATCAATGAAGTAAAATAACGAAATAATATGATATAAAAACACAAACCTAATATTTAAATACAATAATTTACTAATATTGAATGACGGATGCTCCCCAAGTAAAGCCGCCTCCCATAGCTTCTAATATTATTATATCCCCTTCTTTAATACGGCCATCGCGTACTGCAACATCCAGTGCAAGTGGAACAGAAGCAGCAGATGTATTCGCATGCTGGTCCACCGTCTTTATTACTTTGTCCCGAGACAGTTTTAATTTTTTTACAGTAGCATCAATAATTCTGGAATTAGCCTGATGCGGCACAACCCAATCAATGTCTTGCGGTGAAACATTGGCTGACTCTAATGTTTCATTTAAAACATTGGTCAAATTTACGACAGCATGGCGAAAAACCTCACGCCCTTTCATGCGTAACTTACCAACGGTCCCTGTTGTTGATGGACCACCATCGACATATAACAGCTGATTATGCGCTCCATCAGCATGCAGCTTAGTCGCTAATGCACCTTTCCCACTGCTGTCAGCAGACAGAACTATAGCACCAGCGCCATCGCCAAATAAAACGCAGGTTGTCCTATCTTCCCAATCCAATATTCTACTAAATGTTTCCGAGCCAATCACCAGGGCGTTGGTAGCGCTGCCCGCCCTAATCATGCTTTCTGCTACTGAAAAAGCATAGAGGAAACCAGAGCAAACAGCGGCGACATCAAATGCGGCACCGCCATTAGCCCCTATTATATTTTGAACAATCGTTGCAGTTGCTGGAAAGGTTTGATCGGGTGTTGCCGTGGCAACAATGATTAAATCAATATCACCTGCTGTCATATTCGCACTTTTAAGAGCTTCTAACGATGCCTGAGCTGCCAAAGAAGCCGTTGTCTCACCATCGCCTGCTATATGCCGAAACTTAATGCCTGTACGTTCTACAATCCATTCATCCGTAGTATCCACTTGCTCAGCCAATTGCGCATTTGAAATTCTATTTTTTGGCAAAGCTGATCCCGTACCTTTAATGGCTGCTCTAATAGGAGAGTCCCTCATTTACTATTCTCCTCACGGTCTTTAACAGCTTCATTATCTCCAAGATTCGGTAGTCCATCTATCGACTTAATATCTTCTGCGATACGGTCTGTAATTTTATCTTCCACGAGCCGAGCCGCAACTTCAATAGCATTGGCGACACCTTTTTGGTTCGCACTACCATGGCTCTTAACGATAACACCATTGAGTCCCATAAACACTGCGCCATTATGATTATTAGGATCCAGATGATGTCTAAGCAATTCTGTTGCAGGTCGCGACACCAAAAAACCAAATTTAGACCTTATCGAACTGGTAAATGCGCGCTTGAGCAAATCAGTCACAAACCGTGCTGCTCCTTCTACCGCTTTAAGTGCAATATTACCTGAATACCCATCGCATACAATTACATCAACATCGCCACTATTTATTTTGTCAGCTTCGGTATAACCTAGAAAACTAAGCGGCAGATTATTAGCATCTGTAAGATAGACAGAAGCCTCACGAACACTATCTTTGCCCTTAATTTCCTCGGTCCCAATATTAAGCAATTTAACGCTCGGTTTTTCAACACCATAAATAACGCGTGAATAAGCGGCACCCATAACGGCAAATTGCACCAAATTACGCGCATCACATTCCGTATTAGCGCCCAAATCCAGCATAACCACATCACTATCTTTCATGGTCGGCAGTAAAGCAGCTAGTGCAGGGCGGTCTATTCTAGGCATTGAACGCAAAGCAAAACTTGCAATCGCCAATAATGCCCCTGTGTTACCAGCACTTACTGCCGCGCTTGCTTTGCCAGATTTTACAGCATCAATTGCGGAACCCATTGATGTACGTTTTGATCGGCGCAATAAATCACGCGATACTTTATCATCCGAAGATACTATATCATTCGTATGTAATATTTCGCAATTATCAATTAGATTAGGATATTTATTGAGAGTAGACTTAATCTCATTTTTATCGCCAACCAATAAAAAACGAAAATTGGGATGGCGTTGCCGTGCCAGTGCAGCGCCAGCAATCATTACAGATACACCTTCGTCTCCACCCATCGCATCGATGGCGATAAGCGGTTCAGTGGTCACTGTGCAATTCTCCAATAATAGGTGGTCATATTATTATCTTTCATCGTTATGAAATGATATTGACCTGTAACGTCATATACAAGCTTAATATGTATATTTACTTATTCCATCAAGGAATTAGATGACAGAGATTATCTCTCGTCCGTTGTAAAAGCCGCATTCACCGCACATGTGATGCGGGCGCTTTAACTCGCCACAATTGGGACATTCTTGAAATGCTTCGGCTTTCAACGCATCATGCGATCTGCGCATACCGCGCTTAGATGGTGTGGTTTTTCTTTTAGGTACAGCCATTTCGAGACCCGCTCTTTGTTAAAGTCATTGTAAAATAGGGACTTAATTTTGACTTCTTTACGCTTTGACAGCAATATTTAAGAATCACAAAATCACGATAGTTCCTGTGTAAGCGATGCGCTATAGCGGTTTTTTAAGACTTTGCAACATGTCAGATAGCGGCTAGAGCATAATAAATGAAAATTAGTCTGATATTTCAATAAAAATTGTGAAATTTAGACCTCTCAATTTGTCTAAGGAGATAAAATAATGTCTATCGCTATAACGCTTACCATCGCTGCTGCTGCGGCCCTTATCAACCTATGGTTGATGGTACGTGTTGGCAGAGTGCGCTTGGCCGAAAAGATTTCAATCGGTGATGGCGGGAATGAAAATGTAATCCGCCGCATGCGCGCGCACAGTAATTTTATTGAAAGCGCCCCGCTCGTGCTGATTTTAATCGCTGCTATCGAAATCAGCAGCGGTTCGACTATAATATTATGGAGTGTTGGCGCAATTTACATTGTTGGCCGAATTGCTCATCTTCTGGGTATGGAGGGTGGATCGCTTGCAAAAGGACGATTGATTGGAACTATTATCACCATATTGACGCAGCTTGGCCTTGCGGCTTGGGCGGTGTATATTGGTTATGCGTTGTAAAACAAATACAATGATACAAACTTCTTATCCTGTACTTGACCCTGAGATTTAAACTTGGCATAGCCAAGATATATTGAGAACAAAGAGTGAATCATATGTCTGTTGCAGAACTCATTAAAACGAAGAGAAGTAAGCTTGGGATTACACAAAAGCATTTTGCGGAATTGGTAGGTCTGGGCGAAGTTGGCGAGCGTACTGTTCGTGGCTGGGAGAATGATGAGCATAAACCGACCAAGTCAGCTTTAGAGAGAATATTGGGTATTCCTGAAAATGCTCCGTTCAAAAAGTCTTCTAAGAAACCTGTATTTCGTTTTATTGACCTGTTTGCTGGTATTGGTGGGATAAGGCTACCATTTCAAAATATAGGTGGCGAATGTGTGCTTACCTCTGAATGGGATAAATATTCAAAAAAAACTTATGCTGCAAATTTTGGAGAAGTACCGTCTGGCGATATCACAAAGATAGCAGCGGATGGTATTCCCGATCACGATGTCTTACTGGCTGGTTTTCCGTGCCAGGCTTTTTCTCAAGCTGGATTGCGGAAAGGTTTTAATGACACACGTGGAACTATGTTTTTTGAAATACAGCGTATTTTGGCGGCTAAACGCCCTGCTGCATTCTTGCTTGAAAATGTTAAGCAATTAAAGGGCCATGATGGTGGCCGTACATTAAAAACAATCATAAATATATTAGAAGGAAAATCAGAGGCGGTAGTGCCCGATGATGTTCCTATGTCAGATGATGCGCGCAAGAGTTTGTCCGAAAAACTGGATTATAATGTAGAGTTTCAAGTATTAAAATCGTCTGATTTTGGTGTTCCCCAAAAACGTGAGCGGGTTTATATTATAGGACTAAGACGAGATGTTTTTGGCCATATAGATCTAGAAGACTTTTTCAAAGATTTGCCAAAACCAAAAGAGCAACTGATAATGGGTGATATTTTGGAGAATAATATCGATGTTGATCCAAAATATACCATTTCAGACCGTTTGTTGGCGGGACATGAGCGCCGTAAGTTAGAGCATGCCGCCAAAGGTAATGGTTTTGGATATAGCCTGTTCAGCCACAGTAGCCCATATTGTAATACAATTAGCGCTCGATACTATAAAGATGGCAGTGAAATTTTAATCGATCAGAGCGATATAGGTCGTAATCCAAGGAAATTAACTCCTAGAGAATGTGCACGAATTCAAGGGTTCCCAGAAAATTTCAATTTATCAGCCGTATCAGACACACAACTTTACCGGCAATTTGGTAATTCTGTAAGTATGCCTGTAATTCAATCAATTGCCTCGCGAATGATTGAATTGACTGGTATTAATATTGGACAAACTAACCTCATCGCCGCATAATATGTTTGATTAGGTTTATTTTGTCTGCTCTACCTCTAAGCTAGGAGTTAGTGCATGGCTGATAAGCAATTTATTTTTCAAAATAATAATATAATAATTAATGACCCGCAGAATATAAATTTTGAAAATGATTATCTCAAAGAAGTTTATGAATTCGTTTTCCAAAACATCAATGCAGGTGATTATGAACCGCAAATTGATGTAGATGAAATACATGATGGTCAGTATAATATTGATTTATATCAATCTTCTCTACAAAATAATATTAAAGTAAAGACCCCATCAAACAAAGCAGTCAACAGAGATAGATTTCAAAATCAATTATGCTTGATATATTTTCTCGAACATTACCCTCAATTAGCAGGATTTTTTAATAATTGTATAACTTCTGCCTCTATAGCTATCGCCAATGCTGAATTTCTTTATGGTTCGAGATGTAACGGGTCTAACTTTATTTCCCTCAAGAAAATTATTGATGATATTAATAATAGAGTTTGGACGAGGCAGAAAAACACTACAGAGAGTCAATCGGGTGTTTCTGTCCTTGGAACCATCTCCGAAACATTATTAAAAAATATTTTTGCCGATAAAATAGACGACTCAAACTTCTTCCAAACAAACAATCATAATATTCAGTCGTATGGGGATTTCGTGGTTATGTGCCTGCCTAATAATTTATGGATTTCAGTTAAATCCAATTTTGCAAGAGAGAGACTTTTAGCATCTGGCTACAACAATGACATTGTTGGTGCAGGGTTTTTCGAAGATTACACAGAATTCACTAGCCTTGTAAGAATAAGAAACTTTCAACGGGCTGGTTTTTTAGCAATGTATTGTCCAGATATCGCTGTAAAACCAGAACAGTTGCAAAATAATACATCCACTTATGATGAAATAATAGCTCATTATAACAATGAAAACATTAGTGAACCAAAGAATATTAATGGAAAGCCATTCATCAGAAAATTGAGTACTCTATACGATGACATTAGTGCTCTTTGCGAGGAACAAAATATTAAAAATAGGCTCACAGTAGAATATTAAGTAAACAATCCTTCATCTATTGGCTAATACATCATCGGCGACAAAAGCATTATTTTTGCGCTCATAGCCAAATTGGCTGGTTGGGCCATGGCCAGGGACAAATGTCACATCATTGCCAAGCGGCCATAATTTTTGCGTGATAGCATTAATGAGGTCTTGATGATTGCCGCGCGGAAAGTCGGTACGCCCTATTGATCCTTGGAATATCACATCACCGACAATGGCAAATTTGCTGGGTTCATGATAAAAAATTACATGCCCCGGCGTATGCCCAGGACAATGAATAACATCTAATGTCAAATCCCCAACGCTAACCTGATCACCATCATCAAGCCAACGATCAGGCTCAAACACTTGGCCATTCACGCCATATTTTGCGCCATCTTCACCAAGCCGCTCTATCCAAAAAATATCATCTTTATGCGGGCCTTCTATGGGCACGCCCAATTCCTTAGCCAATATACCTGCTTCACCGCAATGGTCGATATGCCCATGGGTGATGATGATTTTTTCTATCTCTACCCCTGTTTGTTTTATCGCTGCACGCAATTTATCCAAATCGCCTCCCGGGTCGCTTAAAGCGGCTTTATTGGTTTTTGTGCACCAAATCAGCGTACAATTTTGCTGTAAGGGCGTAACAGGTATTATAGCAGCCTTTAAAGGAGACTGGCCTTTTGGTTTCGATATGACATTGTTCATTACCTATATTTGAAGCTATTTTAAGTGTGACGCAATAGAATATTCCAATCATAGCATAGTTTATATTTTGCGGCCAACCCAGATCACATGACCAATGATAGTGATGCTATCTATAGCAACGTCGCGCCAATCGCTATAGGAGGGATTGTCGCTAATAACATCTATCCTATCATTTGGGCCAAAAGAAAGCCGTTTGACCATCAAACTATCATCCATACGCAGCACATAAATGCCATCTTTGCGACGCTGTCCATCATAGCGTGCTACCATGATATCATCTCCATTAGAGAGGTTGGGCATCATGCTATCACCATCAACAGTGACGATTGACAATGCCTTTTTATCATATGGAAATTGTCGCAGCCATCTCGGATCAAAGGCTATTTTTCCTGCTAAGCTCTCTATTTGATCCAAATTCCCAGCTCCCGCAGACACATCAACAGTGAGTTTAGAGATGATTTCCAGCCCTTGATTCGCAACAACCTCGCCTGGCGCACCCAAAATTTTCTGATTCACACCATAATAGCGTGCTAATAGAATACGGTCTTTTTCCGCCAATTGTTTGGGTGAACCGCGTTCAATATATTGCTGAATATAAGACGGGTTCCGGCCAATTAGCTCTGAAATCCCCTTATAATCATCGCCATTATTTTTAATCAATTGCCGCAATGTTTCACGTGCATCCTCATTCTCATTATAATCACTTGATGGCCGCAATATTTGTTGATTGGTTTTATTTATCATAAAATCTCTATAGCAATAGGATTTTTCCTAGACAAGTAGGATTTTACCTATCATCTATGTTCTTACTTTGTTCACATTGATTCGATAATTCTAATGATCACACCATGATAAAGAGGAGATAAATATGCATATGCTGAGGGTTGTTGAGAAATTTCTGCGTGAGAATGATATTGCTCCCACCAAATTTGGACGCATTGTTGCGAGCGACCCGCGTCTCGTACTTGACATGCGTATGGGCCGTGAAGTTCGCAAGCCGATGCAGAAAAAAATAACACAATATATTAAGAGTTATGGCCAAGCTGAAGGGCATTTATGATGACTGAAATACGCCATAATTTCACAAAGGATAATAGCCTCTCTATACAACTCATAGAGGTAATCAGGGAGAATATTGTCAATAATTTTCCTGAATCAAATGCGGTAAAGCCAGAAAAAATAAAGATTGAAAGAAAAAAATGGGCCAGTAAAGCATGGCATAGCTCTACCTATGAGGGCCAATCTCATAGGTATATTTTCAGATTATCTAGCTGTGAACCGATTGATTTTACACAAAAAAAGTTAAACCATATTGCTATCAATCAAGTCTTACAAGATCATGAATTTATCATGAGAAAATCTTTTGTAGCTGCTATTGAATTGAAAAATATAGATATATGTTCAACCTATATTGATATAGGAATAGAAACCATCACAATAGCTGAGGAATGATAAAGATTATACATACGATAATCTAGGCGCTACGTTCTGTCATCTTATGCAAAGTCTCCAGAGCAGATTTTAGCGCATTATCCATATCAGCCTTTTGACTTTTGGTGACTATAGTATCGTCATTATCGGATTTATTTGCTGTCTCAGAAACTTCATCAGAAACCAACGTCACTTTTGACTGTTCAACCTTATTTATTATATCTTTACTAGGAATGGCTTGCTTCTTTTCAACGGCAAGTTTTTCAGCACGTTTGATAGCAACATCATCAATTACATCTGCATAATCATCTAATTGACTTTCTTTTTTCGCAGCTTGCTCCATTTTTATTATTTCTGAGGGTTCTTCTTTTATTATTTCTGAGGGTTCTTCCTGATTCTCTCTAGCTTCATTGGTGTCTCTCGCCTGTACTCTCTCAGCGCGTCGCTCTACTAAAGTTTCAAGACGGTCCATTAAATTGTCAATAGTAGGCAATTCATAGGGATCATCATTTATACTATCTGCAGGCACATCTGCTACCACATGTTCAATATTCTCATCGCCATCGACATTGTACTTATTATTTAAACCAATAGAAACAGGACTTTCCTGAACTTTATGAGCCTCTGTATAATCTCGACCTTGATCTAATCCTCTTTCTACATGGAGCGGTTGAAGATGTATATCATCTGGAATTTTAACTTCTTCTCTGTATTCAACCTGATTTTCATATTGTGCATTATATTCAGGCATATTATCGGCATGAATATCTTGATGCACCATCTTTTGATGCAATGATTGGTCATTGTTTGATAATTTACTGTCTGGGGCATTTTGGGGCGTATTTTTTTTATCCCAACCTCTATCCAATATACTCTCACCCAAATCTTCATTTGCCGATAAAGGGCGTCTTGCAGGAGCATCGGGATGTTTGTCCGCCCCTCGCAATTTCGGTAAATCATCAAAACTTCTTATGCTATCATCACCGCCCATAAATGGTAATGCGTTAATTTTAGATTTAATTAATGTACTAAATGCCATCAGTCCCTTGGAGCCATTGGTTATGGCACCACCAGCAATATCAGCAAAATCTCGCTTTTGCGATGAATTACGCTTTTCATCTAAATCATAATTTGGATTATGGTTAGAGTGATGATTTTGAGGTTTAGCTTCATTATGGTGATTATTTCTCTCTGCTAGTTCTAAATTATCTCTAGCCAAAGCCATTCTATTGCGCTCTTTGGCCATTTCCTTGATATAATCATCATCGGCATATATAGAATCTTCCTCAGGTTCTCTGCGCAGGGTTAAAAGCAAAACAAGCACTATTGACGATGCCAAAATTGCCGTCAAAATTACAAATAAAGTCTTGGCACTGCTTCCTAGTGGAGCAGCTGTAGCTGGTATAATCTCCGACAAACCAGAAGCACCTGTGAGAGTTTCTAGGACTGAAATTGGAATTAACATTGTAAATAAGGCGGTTATTAAACCTCCGCCAATGGCAATAATGAATGCCATCTTATTGCTGATTGAAGCAAGAAAAACGCCAATAGACTTGGCCCTATTCCCTTTTAATTGAGTGGTAATTCCCATTTAATGCTCCGTTATCGCTTAAAAAGGTCCAGTAATCCTAACCTAATTAGACTTCATGTAGCAAGAAATGGTAAACAGGATCGTAACAACGTATATTTATTTCCCAATTCCTTTGTTTTTCAACATATTGCTTCGCTATTTTTCGTCTTTTGGACCATTCATTCTTATTCGATAGAAGTTTGAAACAAGCATTTGCAATAGCTTGAGGATCATCGGCGGCGAATAAAGACCCTGTTATCCCATCTTCTATCAACTCTTTATGCCCTCCTACATTCGAGGCCACTACCAATTTGCTCTGTGCCATTGCTTCTAGTGGTTTTAGAGGCGTCACCAAATCAGTTAATCGCATATTTTTACGTGGATAGGCCAAAATATCGATAAGCGAGTAATATTTTTCCACTTCCTCATGTGGAACACGCCCTAAAAAGTGGATATGCTCTGCTGCTCTGGATGCCGATGCCTGCGCCCTCAACTGCTCTTCCATTGGTCCGCCGCCAACCAAGATAAGTGCCGTATCGCTGCCTTTATCACGCAGCAATGGCATGGCTGTGATTAAATCATCCAATCCTTCATAATCATAAAAACTTCCGATAAAGCCCAAAACATCTTTGCCCTGAAGGTTTAATTTTTCATGTAATAATTTATCACGAGGCTTAGGTTTTCCAAAGACTCCCATATCTACCCCATTGGGAGATATTGTAATCTTATCCTCAGCAAAGCCGCGCTGGATCAAGTCATTTTTCAATCCCTGACAAATTACTGCAACATGATCTGCTTTATTTATTACATAATTTTCTAAAGCACGGGTCAATTTATACTTAAGACTATCCTCTACACCTGTGCTATTTCCAACAGCGGCATCTTCCCAAAAGGCCCTGATTTCGTATAAAAATGGTAAGTTGAGTTTTGCAGCGGCTTGCGCGGCAGCTAGGCCATTAAGCGCAGGTGAATGCGCATGGATAATTTTAAAGGGCGATTTTTTATAGGTTGCAATAATTGCTGCTCTTAGTGCCTGGACCTCATTCCATTCGCGCCACAAAAATGGGCCACTTGCTTCTGCCATGGTACGATGAAAATGTAACCCTTCGGCTATTTGCTCTACATCCGACAATTTTTGTCCATTTTGATACTGGCGAACACCCGTTATGCCCGAGACTTTCCAGCCTGCATTTGCTTGTGCCTTCATAATGGCACGCGTTCTGAAAGTATAGCCACTATGCAGAGGTAGGCTATGGTCTAAAACATGTAAAATATCACTCATTATCACTATTAACCATAAAAATATTAACGCAAAGTCAACTCAACTAGGTTAAGAGTCTAATACTTACAAGCTTTGAAATATCATCATGTGTTTTTAGTAGGAATATGTTAATATTCAAAAATAGACGTGATTCATAATATCAGATAAGGAGCATATGTATGATTGATAATTTTTCTATTTTACTTAGCCATGTATTAATCGCTATCATGTTCTATCTTCTGCTAGAGCGCGATGATTTGGATTTTGAAGAACCGCACAAACCCGACCCAGATAATGAAAAATTTTCAGCTAGGCCAACAGCTTCAATCAAAAAACATAAAAATATGAATAGCCAAGTAGCCGATAATCCCATGGGCCGAAAAAAATATATGAATAATAATAATGAGAATGCCCGTGCGTGATCTGATTTTTGTCTGTTACCTTGGGCTTATAGCATTATTAGCGTTCAAACGACCCTTTTTATACACGCTGATCTATGCCTATATAGATATAGTTGCGCCCCAACGTCTCAGCTATTTCATGCTCAATTCTATTCCCATATCTCTGATGATGTTTGGGTGCGCGCTAGCAGGTTACATGGTTTATGATAATAAGACTGACACTCGAATAACACTGCGCCATTTTACAATTGTCCTGCTCCTAATCTATTGCGGCTACACTACTGCTGTTGCAGATGAGCCTTGGGCCGCTGCAGAAAAATGGAGTTGGGTTTGGAAAGCATTGGTGTTTGCCGCCTTTTTGCCATTAGTATTAAAAACACGTCTGCGTATCGAGGCATTAACGATGTTGTTGGTACTTGCCGTATCCACGCTGGTAGTGACTGGCGGTATTAAAACTGCGGGTGGCGGTTCTGGTTATGGGCAATTGGTCTTATTAATTTATGAAAATAGCGGCCTGTTTGAGAGCAGCACAATCTCTTGCGTTGCCATCATGATAATACCCCTTATTTTATGGTTGCGCAAATATGGGACAATTTTTAAGCGTGATTGGCGCGTTAATCTATATGCGACAGCGCTGATATGTGCTTGTTTATTAATACCTGTCGGCACACAGGCCAGAACTGGCCTTATTTGTGCCAGCGTATTGGCCGTATTATTATTATTGAAGCTCATCACATACAATATACGTTATATATTTTTACCTCTTATAGGAGGACCCGTACTAATCCTCGCAGCCATACCATTTCTGCCGCAAACCTTTCTGGACCGTATGGATACTATAAGAAATTATCAAGCCGACCAATCGGCTTCAACACGTATAGCCGTTTGGAAATGGACCATTGAATATGCCGAAGAAAATCCACTCGGCGGAGGGTTTGAGGCCTATCGGCAAAATAAGATACGATATGAAGTAGACGAAAAAGACGAAAATGGTGACACTGGTCCCAGAGCAGGAGAATTTCAAGTTGATGAAGAGGGACGTGCCTATCACAGTAGTTACTTTGAGATGCTTGGAGAACAGGGCTATGCTGGTCTATTAATGTGGTTATTCATCCATGTAGGAGGGGTGTGGAGAATGCAATCCATTAGAAGGCTCTATAAAAAACGAAACCGTCCTGATGAAGAATGGGTAGGACCACTCGCATCAGCACTCAGGAACTCACAAATTATTTTCTTATTTGGCTCTTTCTTTGTTGGCATTGCCTTTCAACCCTTTGTTTATATGCTCACCGCGCTACAGATTGGGCTGGATACTTATCTAGCGAGACGAAGGGCAGAGGCCGCATGGAAACCTATTAGCCACAAAGAGGCTACATCTCACAAATTATTGAGTTTTGATGAGATACACGTCAAGAACAGAGCTGCATGAGCCAAAATATAAAAGAAGATTTAAGGGCCTTGACGGGCCTGCGCGGTGTGGCGGCTTGGCTGGTGCTCTTCTATCATATTAGAACGGGTATGGCTGGCTATATGCCCAGCGATATAATCGATTTTTTTGCAAAAGGCTATCTTGCGGTCGATCTGTTTTTTATCCTTTCGGGCTTTGTCATGTACTTAAATTATGCGGATCGGTTTCAAAGTCTGAAACTATCCTATTATAAAAAATTTATGGCTCGCCGCATTGCCCGAATATGGCCATTACACATATTCATATTGCTTCTTTGCTGTTCCTTTGTTGCCATATTAACCGCGACAGGTAGGGCCGATCACACAGGCTATCCCATTATAGAATTACCGCTCCATATCATACTCATGCAAAATTGGGGTTTTACCGATGCTTTGAGCTGGAATCATCCCGCATGGTCTATCAGTACAGAGCTTTTTGCCTATCTGATCTTCCCATTCTTAGCATCCTATATCGCATTTCATCGCTATTCCTCGCTTACATTAATGTCCGCTATCATTCTGCTTACAGGTCTATTGGCCTTTTATTTTAACATATTAGGCTATGATAAATTAGGCCAAGATATTGCAAAAACGGGCCTGATACGTTGTCTGATAGAATTTTCTATCGGCATGATAATATGCGCCCTTTGGAATAAATGGAAAACAACACCTACTATAGCCATTATTGCTAGCGCCCTAATATTTTTAATATCATTGGCATTATTATTACTGGGTCAATTACAAGAGGTATTCGCCATTCCTATTGGCTTTGCCGCATTTTTATTGTGCAATGCCTTATTGGCACAAAATCCGAAAAATCCTCTGGGTAACAGAGTTTTTTATTATCTCGGTGAAATTAGCTATGCCACCTATTTGGTTCATTTCATATTCTATATTTTCTTTAAAATAATTTTTGTCGAAGACCCACTATTCGTCTCGCCCTATTTGGTTGGACTCTATTGCATATTGGTGCTGATATTATCCTCAATACTCTATCATACCATCGAAAAACCGTCGCAAAGATGGATGAATATGAAATTCTCAAAAGCCGTCAAATAGTCAAACAATGCGCTTCAAGAACATCATATCCTATCAGTCGCTGTGCATAATATACAGCAATATAGCGTGATAATAAGGTTGAAAATCTTATTTAAAGCCCTAAGTCTTGGCCATGCTATTCAACATCATGACATCATCGCTTCTGGCTTCTGCTGTAAATTCAGACAATAGCTCTAACATCCAATCCGTTACAGGAAAATTCCCTGAAAATTGGGAGCAATATTGGAATATCTTTATTAGCTGGGCTGCAGCGAATTGGTCGATCATGCTGATTACCCTTATTGCCGCAATTATCATATATTTATCGCTCAATTGGGTGCAAAAAAGAGCCAGCAGATTTGCTAAAAAATCCGAGTATATTCTTGATTTTAGATCTATTGTTGGTCGTACTATTGGCAAGATGACGGTATTTTTTCGGATTATGGTTGCCGTTGAATTGGTCAACCATTTTAGCAACCCTCCCGCGCAAATTCATTCTGCCCTCAATTTTCTATTCTTGGTCGCTATCGTTATTCAAATCGCCATTTGGGTCCGTCAGATATTATTCGGCCTTGTTGAACGCAGATCAGCCCGCGAAGATGAAGATAGCGAGATGATCAATAATGCCATGACAATCATCCAATTGTTCATCACTTTCGCCGTTTTTGCTATCGCCACAATTGTCATATTAGATAATTTGGGTGTAAATATAACGGGACTCTTGGCTGGTTTCGGTATTGGCGGTATCGCCATTGGTTTGGCTGCGCAGGGCATATTTGCCGATCTATTTGCCACTATATCGATTATATTCGATCGTCCATTCCAACGCGGCGACACAATCGAATATGACAATACAATCGCAACGGTTGATAAAATTGGAATGCGCTCCACACGCCTCACCAGCGTGATGGGCGAGAGAAAGATCGTCTCCAATGTTAATTTGCTCAATACTGAGATCACCAATTATGCGCGCCTTAACAGACGCCGTACCCGCCATATCATCGGCGTTACCTATCAAACACCGCCAGATGTTGCGCTCGAAATACCCAAGATGCTCGAAAAATTGGTTGTCGATGCTGGGCATAAATTTTTGCGCTGTGGTTTTACCGAATTTGCTGACAGTTCGCTCAATTTTCAACTCGATTATGATATATTAAGCGATGATTATGAAGTGGTATTTAACGAACGTCATAAAATCGGTTTGCAGATATTGGAATTGTTCAACGCCAAAGGCATTGATTTTGCTTATCCCACCAATACACAATTTTCAGCCGGCCCCGATGGCAAATTGGTAATGCCTGGTGCCCAATAATATCGGTTTTATCTGACAATAGCCAACACAGTAATACCGATTCGTGTTGGCTAATATGCTATCAAATTGCTTTACGACTATCCAAGCGTCCCAAATCCGTAACGACATCAGCAAAACACTTGTGCAAAGATACATTTAACGCCACATTATGTTTAAAACTAACAAAGGAGAGATTCATGCCGCGTATTTCATCAGAAGAATTATTATCCAAAGTCGGAGAAGTGATTGGCACATCCGAATGGGTGGCTGTTGAACAAGATCGGATCAATCAATTTGCCGATGCTACGGGCGACCATCAATTCATTCATTTGGACGCCGAGAAAGCCAAAATGACACCTTTTGGCACCACGATTGCGCATGGATTTCTAACCCTGTCTTTATTGCCCTATCTTATGGCGCAATCTAATGATCTTTTGTCCATGGATGGTGTGAAAATGGGCGTCAATTATGGCATTGACAAATTGCGGTTTCTATCGCCT
>CALDZL010000002.1 GCA_937944295.1 uncultured Sphingorhabdus sp. | reverse complement strand
AATTTATGCTATTGGGGAGAGGCTGAAAAAGGCGGGCATTTTGCCGCGATGGAGCAGCCCGCCATATTTGTGGATGAAATACGCGGCTGTTTCGACACTTTGTCATTATAGTTCGACATTTTGTCATTTTTTCGCGACATTATGGCACGGTAATTTATGGCGTGTAAGGTGCAACGGTAACCAGATTTTACGCGCGCTCAGGATTATAAAAAGGCGCATAAACCTCCTCGCGCACGCGCAGCAAACGATGCGTTGCTTTATCGACCATCGCCCAAGTGCTATTGGCGCTCACTACCACTTTGCCAGCGCTATCGGTAAAATCAACGCGGCGTTCAAAGCGCGCACCGCGCGGCGGTTTTTCAATCCAAGTTGCGCCAATAACGCTCTCACCCAATTTGATATTGCTGCGATAATCAATCTCATGCCGAGTCACCATCCAGATGAGCGTTTCGATCTGCTCAGGCGCAGCTTTGGCATTCCAATGGGCGGATGCCATATCCTGAATCCACTGCACCCACACCGCATTATTGACATGCCCAAGCTCGTCAATATGTTGTTTTTCTGCGGTGAATTCAAGGGTGTAGGGTTCAGTCATTTTATTTTTATAGAATATAATTTATGGGTTTTTATAAAATTGCACTAATTCATTTTTAGCAGCTTTTCTTATAGCTTTAGTCAATGAATATACTGTAGTACTTGGTCTACCACCTTCTGCTCCTTCCGACTCTCTTCTCATCTCCTGCCTTACTGCTCGTTCTTCAGCTTCTTCAATCTTTGGAATTAAAACTTCATAATTGGGAATTTTAGACCCATTCCTCTTATAATATGGGTCAAGAGTGCCGTAATGTTTCTGAACCTGATGACGGTCATCCGATTTATCAAAATCCTCGTAATGCAGAATCAACCAAACTTCGAAACACGGATTTGAATATGCAACCTTAGCCCCAGCAGCTATACATTTATCAATTGATTCTCTCACATTATCGTGATTGTCTTCATCAAAAATGCCCCAAACAGTATCCTTTTCAGCAAAAGAGTTAGCTATGCGTTCTTCTTTCAGTGTCTTCATTTGAACTTTAACTTTATCAGCAATTGTTATTGGAGTTCCTGCAGGACCTATAAAATTTATTTCAAATAATGCATTGGTGTAATGGCGCTCTAAGGCTTCAAAATAAACTCTCTCTGTATTTGCACCTTCCGAAAACAATATAAATTTTTGTTTTGGATTTCGGTTCGGTTTTTTACGCTTCAAAGAAGAGTTTTTTCTAGCCATCTATTTGAAGCTTTTCTAAAATATTATTGATTGATGCAGAAAAAGGTATGGCTCCATAACGGCCTTGAAGGTATCCTTTTTCAAAATTATCTGTATCTCTTGTCTTGATTTCAGCTAACGAATAAAGTTCGCTTGCTCCATATTCGTCCTTTTCTACAAGCCAAATTTGATCTCGTCTAAGATTAGATGAACAAAGTAAATTTGTATCATGCGTTGTTGCAATCAATTGAGCGTTATTTTCGTTAATATCTTTATTATTAAATAGAGCTACTATCAAATCACATATCTGAGTATGTAGGCTAGCATCAAACTCGTCTACAATTAGTATTAGTCCATTATCCAATGCATCAAAAACAGAAACAAGGAGTGGAATTAATCGTCTAGTGCCAGTACTTTCACGTGCTACATCTAAAAACACACTTTGCCCGTTTAACGTTTTGTGACTAAATTCTATTTTATACTCCTTGTCTAAGCCTTCACTTAACTCCTTAACAATCTCATCACGCTTGTCACTTTTTCGGTAGAGAAAATCCATAAATTCCCTGCTATCCCTGACGAATTCTTCAGAACGCTTATTCTCAATTTCCGTATAACCATCTATTCCAGTTCCTATAGATTTCAAAAAACTCATCACTCTATTATCAAACTTTTTACCCTTAAATTCAGAATAGATGGCTTGCGGTGGAGAGCTGATTGAATTTCTAAAAATCAAACTTTTAAAGAATTCGAATACAGGGGATAATGATTTAAAATTATTTTGTATGGCCGCCGATAGAAAAAGACTATTATCTCTGACTAGGTCTTTGACGGCATTTTTTTGTCCTGTTAATCCAGAACCAAATTTATATTCGCTAGTATTAGTTCTGGTAAACAAAGTTCTTAGCCTACCTTCTGGATAAGAATATAACCATTCTTCAATAAATTTATCCTTACCAGTAACAAAGCCGTATGTGAATCGAACACCCTCACTAACAAAGTCCACCTCAAACTTACTGGGATATTCGTTCCGCCCTGCTTCCAACAAGAAAGGAAATGAATGAACTCCTGATCCTACTTCCCATCGAGATTGAGAATAAAGAACCGCTTCCCTCATTAAACTCAAGCCGTCTATAAAATTTGATTTTCCTGACGCATTTGGTCCGTATATGATTGCAGAAGCCAGCAGATATTCTTTTGGTATAGCAGGCGTTCTAATTAGCATACCTCCATCTCCTTTTAACGAAGCAGCAATCATGGATAATTCTTGCTCTTTGTTAATTGAAAGATGGTTTTCGAGAGAAAAGCGTAAAAGCATGTTTAACCTCACAAGCGAGTTTGAAATTACACTAATAAGTATAATTTGCTAAAATTCTACAAATATTCGCTTTAAATCGGATAAAAATAAAAATAGATGCCCTTTGTCTTCATCATTCAATCCCCAACTGCCAAAGAATAAACGCTTGTTCTTCGGCGACCTCGTAAATGCTGTTCCAGCGTCCAGATTTGCCGCCATGTCCCGCGCCCATGTTAATTTTCATGAGCAGCAGATTATCATCGGTCTTCATATGGCGCAGTTTTGCGACC
>CALDZL010000001.1 GCA_937944295.1 uncultured Sphingorhabdus sp. | reverse complement strand
GATAATGGTTTATGGGGAATCGATGAAGGTAATAATAGATATTATTATTTGAATGATACGGCATTAGATTCCCTTTTAAGACAAAATTTGATCCAAAATAATTATCTAATTAGCATTTATGCTTTTATTTTATATGCCATATTATTTTTATTCGTATTGATGTTCTTATGCATCAGAATCATAAAATATTTTAAAACTCATAAGCCCAAATCTTAATCAGATATTACTCCTCATATCCACCTTATTTGCAAATATTTAAATGATATGTTATAACGTTATTTTTATACAGCCTTTTGCCTGAGAAAACAGCCTGAGAGACTGCTATAAAGTAAAAAAGGAGAGAGACTATGAGTTATGTTCATCAACAAACAAGTTGGATAGAAAAACAAGGCAGTATCGGCGGGGCTTTCATCATCAATGGATTGCTTATCGCTGGATTAATGCTCACCAATCATGTGGTTGCACCCAAAGTCTTGGAGGATGATCTAACTGTAATTAATATTCCAGTTAAAAAGCCGCCAAAGATTAATGATCCCGAAATAACATCATTTGTACCGCCCATTGTGGTCCCCAAACCCCCCATAACGCCGCCTCCACGCGATGAACGATATATTGCGGATATAATCGATAAAACCGTACCTATTATTGCCAGTGGCAGCGCGAGCGGTACAGATGATTTTATTAAGCCACTTGATCCTGTGATAGAGCCCATTATCGAACCTGCTATTCCAGACCCAATATTTATTGGCGCACAGCAAGACCCAAAATATGCGAATCGCTTTCAACCTCTATATCCTGGGTCTCTATTGCGCCAAGAGATTGAAGGCTCAGTGAAGCTGCGGTTTCTTATTAGGGCCGATGGACGGGTTAAATCGGTAAAAATATTATCCGCGTCGCATCCACGATTTGCAGCGGCAGCAGAAAAGCAAGCCTTAAAAAAATGGCGTTTCATTCCCGCAACTCGTGATGGCAGGCCCGTGGAGCAATGGAAAACAATTACCGTTTCCTTCACTATAAATTGATCGGATAATAGACCAAGTTGGTGATTATCATATATAGCATGGCTATATTTATCGCTAGCAATCACCACCTTGGCAAACTATTAGTGAATCATGTCTTTTGCAAAAAATATATCCCCACGTGGCGCATTTGGCGATTTGATGGGCGTATTGCGCGCAAAACAGGATCATAAGGCCCTGTTTTTTCTTGCAGCAGCGTTTCCACCTGCTTTGATTATAACTATGTTTATTTTGGATCAAGAGCGTCTCAACAAACCGCCGCCACCCGAAATATTTTATTTTGAAAGCTGGGATAAGAGCCGAAATTATCAGGATATTATAGCCGAGCGCGATGCCAGGCTGCGCTTGCGTGAAGCATTATTGGAGGAAAGACGGCAAAAATATAAAGCATTAGGCCGTGCATCGGGCATTGATGTTGATAAAATCGATAAAGAAACCGCTGCGGCTCGGGCAAAAGTGGCAAAAGAAAGGGCGGCGATCGAAAAACAACTTAGAGAAAATGCAGCAGAGCGGCAAAAAGAGTTAGAGCGTAAAGATGCACTGATCGAAGAATTGTTCAACGATAGTGATCAATAATCATGGGCGCAGCTCGGTCGCATCATGATTATATGGCAATGGCGATTGCATTATCTTATCGTGCGCGTGGCAATAGCGGCTCTAATCCCAATGTCGGATGTGTCATCGTTAAAAAGGGCCAGATAATAGGGCGCGGCTGGACACAAAATTCAGGGCGCCCGCACGCCGAGGCCATGGCATTGGAAATGGCAGGAGACCAAACAAAAGGTGCTGATATTTATTGCACTTTAGAACCATGCGTACATAAAAGCGTGCGCGGCCCAAACTGCGCATCATCCATAATTGCCGCCAAGCCCAAACGTCTCATCTGTGCGCTCCAAGACCCTGACCCGCGCACCAATGGTCAAGGCTTTGCCAAGATACGATCCGCTGGCATAGAAGTGGTCGAAAACATAGAGCCGCATAAAGCACGCACAGCTATGGCGCCTTTTTTCATACGTCGTGAACATGGCCGTCCCTTTATCACCCTTAAACTCGCTATATCATTGGATGGCTGTATCGCGCTTAAGAATGGCTCTAGCCAATGGATAACGGGTATTATTGCCCGTAATCATGGGCATTTGGAACGCGTGCATCATGACGCCATATTGGTCGGTAGCGGTACGGTGAAAGCCGATAATCCCAGCCTTGATGTGCGCCTAAAAGGATTAGAAGATCGCTCTCCTACACGCTATCAATTGGGCAGCTCGTCTGCACCATCGGGATGGGAAAGCCTAAAAAATATAGAGGATATAAAAGTAATCCCGCATAATAGCCTATTGGTCGAAGGCGGGGCGCAAACCGCAGCATCATTCATGCGCGCCGATAGGGTCGATAGAATTCTATTATATCGCGCACCGATATTTTTGGGCGGGCGACCTTGCTTAAAAGATTATGGCTTAGAACATTTGAATGATGCGCATGGCATTTGGCAATTGCAAACAGAGAGGATGCTCGGCAAAGATAGGCTAGAAATATATGAGCTCCGCAAGCAATGGGTTATGAGCAACCAAGAATAAACCTTAAAAAGATAGGAAATAATATGTTCACAGGAATAATCACCGATATTGGGACTATTGCTAGCATCGAAGATCGCGGCGATATGCATATAAAAGTCCAATGCGGCTATGATATGAACGACGTTGATATTGGCGCATCTATTGCCTGCAGCGGGGTATGTTTAACCGTGGTTGAAAAAGGCAAAACAGACGGCCGAAATTATTTTTGCGTCGATATATCGCAAGAGACTATTAGTTGCACCGCCGATCAATGGCAGGTGGGCGCTAAACTCAATCTAGAGCGTTCCTTAAAAGTCGGGGATGAGCTGGGCGGTCATATCGTATCGGGGCATGTCGATGGTGTCGGTATCATCAACCAATATGAAAATATCGGTGGATCATGGGCGCTCACTATAAAAGCACCCCAAGAAATCACACCCTATATCGCGCCCAAAGGCTCTATCACTATCAATGGTATTTCGCTAACGGTTAATGCCGTGCAGGATGATGATGATGGCTGCAGCTTTAGTCTGAACATCATCCCGCATACCGCCGAAGTTACAACATTGGCGCATGCCAAAGCTGGCGATAGTGTGAATTTAGAAATTGACGTCTTAGCGCGTTATATGCAGCGCATGATAGCAGCAAAAGCTGCCTAATCACAGCGTTTAATTCATGCATAAACTATGGGGAACGCCCCTCAATCCATAGCATATCAAAATGGTAATATTTTGCGTTTCTTGCGGAACTTCATATAGCCTGCATTAACGCCAAGCCGCGCACCAACTCCCAGTCTTATGGGAATTAACACCACATCACCGCGCCGTAAATAGCTCGCATTAAAACCGCCAATTAAATAGGCCGCCCCCTCACCCGCAGGATAACGGCGGTATAGATCTTCACTATCATAGAGGTTATAAACCAAAACAAATGTGCTGGCCGCATTGGCCCCAGCATCAAATCCAATCGATGGGCCATTCCAATAAACAGGACGCTCACCCTCTATTTTATGGAATAATGTACCCGAACCATAGCGCAAACCAAAGACTAGGGCAGCGCCGCCTTCGCGGCCCACTATATAGCCATTGGGCTCGCCTTGCTTTTTAAAAATATCCTCAACAATACTCGCTAAGCCTTCTGCCCCTTTGCCGAATACGCCCGTAGCAGCGGCTATGACATCATCTTGTTGATAGGTGGTAGATCTTTGCGCTTCACCAATTGGGTCTGTACTGGGTATAGTCCCATTAGGCGCCGCTATATCGGGTGCGCCAACCTCTGGCACAGTGCCATCGGGTACATTCACATCTGGAACATCAATATCAGGCACATTTGGAATATCATCACGAGATGGAAGCCGCTCTTGGGCTTCTTCTCTAACATCCGAAGCAGATGGTAATTCGCTTTCATCGGGCACCTGTCCGATCACATCATTAGGGTCAACTTGCTGTAATTGCGCAAGCGACGCGTTCATCGGCATTATAACCAATCCCAATACAGAGAGGATCAGCATTAATTTTGTAAAAGCTAAACGGGCCATAATATTTTCCTAAACAATGCCATGGTGTTCTGAATGAACAGCGCATGATGGTAAAGCGCTATATCTCTGTCCATAGTTACTTATAAAATATGCGCAGACTAGATTACTCTACAATGAACGGGCGGCAGAGTGAGTCTTATTCACGCTCAAGTGAATCCTATTGCCAGTTTTTGATAGGAGATTTCCATAAATAGTCGATCAATAAGATAATTTAATCGCATTATCCTGCAGACTATAGCCCAAGAAGTAGAGCTACAATTGCTATTTTGTGTCGAGATCACAGAATTTTTAGTATTCAAGTGAATATATTATTGCAGCTTTGGCCAAGCCTCGCTATATCACTTATCTAGCCAATATACGCGTGGACACGTGGGTGAGCGGCTGAAACCACCTCCTTGCTAAGGAGACAGGGGCTTTATCGTCCCTCGAGGGTTCGAATCCCTCCGTGTCCTCCATTTTTATATACTCCACAGTATTCATAACAAATTGTGCAGAAGAAATGCCCTAATTATGTTGATGAATAATATCAGATGATAGCTAGCGATAAGCATGAGATTTCAGATTTCAGATTTCAGATTTCAGAATAATCGAAACATATTAAACCACATGTAAATCTGTCTCTAGACTATTGTGTTCATATATTTCTGAGTGAAATCATGACCTTACTGCAGCAACGGCAATTCCATATGCGTCATATCAACATTGGATAATTTCCAACCCAATCCATCGCGCTGAAATATAAGCTCAGGATTTTGCCTATCATTAGGGTTAGACAGACGAAATTCAGACAAACCAATGCGTTCAACTTCCCATTCATCAAATTTATCCACTGCTGGCTTTTGTTCATCTTGCGCAACCACTGCGCTAACATCCTCTGCCTTATCCTGAGATATTTTAATCATCTTGGCGATACCGCTTGGCGTCATCATATTGTCGAGCATACCATCAACCATGCGATCTGCCAGAGCAAGCCCCACCGTCGCTAGCAAAGGATTGGCATCTTCCTTTGCAGCTTCAGCGCTCAACCTAGCCTTAAATTCACTTTTGACAGAGGCCCGCAGAGAGGCAAAATCGACATGTTCTTCTATACCCTTAGCATCTCCCGCAGCGGCTGCATCGTGCAATCCCGATAGAGCAATATAAGGTGATGCAGCATACCATACCCCAAATATAAGTGCTAATATCGCAATAATTGCAAATATATATTTCATAACTCTGCCTCTTCATTCAATATATATTGCATGATGTTAAACTATATTGGTGTCAAACATTATCACCCTAACCATCAAAGAGCATAAGATCATTTTACGCTCCAATATCATAGCTTGGTGACAATATATCACTTAGGACATCTTGTTACGTCCTGTTAAATATGTAACGCTATGATTAGTCACAGGTTCATAATACGGGGGTATCAATGGTTCAAGGACAGCAACTCTCCTCTAATTTTGGGGCGTTCATTAGCTATAGCCATGCCGATTCCGCCATCGCTAAAAAGCTTCATCGTGCCTTAGAAACCTATCGCCTTCCAAAAGCACTGCGTAAATTAGATGAAAATGATAACAGCAAAATTGGACCTATTTTTCGCGATAAAGAAGATTTACCCGCAGGCAATGATCTATCAGAAGCGGTAAAAAAAGCGCTTAGTCAGTCTTGCACACTAATAATATTATGCTCTCCTGAGGCCCAAAAATCATCATGGGTTGCACGCGAAATTGCGTTATTTCGCGAACTCCATCCCGAAAAACCCATTCTGGCAGCGCTTATTGCTGGTGAACCCGAACAAGCATTTCCATTCCCTTTGATTGAGGGTGGCCGCGAACCGCTTGCCGCTGATTTACGCAAAGAGGGCGATGGTTGGAAATTGGGCTTGCTCAAATTAATTGCTGGTATCGCCCATGTGCCATTGGATGCTCTAATCCAGCGTGATGCACAAAGAAAATTAAAACATGTGACGGTGATCACACTCTTAACGGGGCTCGCGCTGATAGCTATGACTCTCATGACCGCATATGCCATCCAAGCCCGCCAAGAAGCACAGCATCAAAAGATACAAGCCGAAGAGCTGATCATTTTCATGCTGCGCGATTTACGCGATGAATTAAAAGGTGCCAGCACATTACGCGTGATGACTAAGGTCAACCAAGAAGCAATGGAGTATTTTACATCGCAGGGCGATATTAGCAATTTGGATGATGATAGCCTGAGCCTCGTCGCAGAGACATTACGCGCCCTTGGTGAAGATCATGAAAAACGCGGCGATTTAGATACTGCTATAGAACCCTTTGAACAAGCACATCGCTTTACCGCAGAATTATTGGAGCGCAATCCCTCTAACCCAAATCGTATTTTCGACCATGCACAAAGCGAATATTGGATTGGCCGTGTTGATGAATTGCAGCAAGATTATCCAGCCGCCCAACAACGCTATAATCAATACGCGACCCTAGCTAATCGACTTCATATGCTGGAAAATGATAGCAAAAGAGCTTTGCTAGAGCGCGCCTACGCCGCCAGTAATTTGGGTATATTGGAACATAAAAATTTTAATAATAATATTGAAGCACGGAATCATTTTGAGAAGGCCATAAGCTGGTTTGAAAAGGCATTTACTAGAGAACCTGAGGATCAAAATATATTGGCCGAACTTGCCAATGCATATGCCTGGTTCGCCGACACATTTTACAGAGAGCAGGATTACGATTCTGCTCTGGCTGCTAGGAAAAAAGAAGTTCAGCTGAAATCAAAGCTCGTAAGAACCAATCCCGACAATGCGGATATGAAAATGAAATTACTCATTAGCGAGCGTGCTATTGCACTAGTCGAGGCGAAATTGGGCAAGAAAGCCATAGCCCGTAAACGTCTCAATAGCGCATTGGTTCAAGCAAAAAAACTTTTGGAATTAGATGCAGAAAATGCCGAACGGCGCAAAATATACAGGCTAATACAAGAGAGTTTAGAGACGCTAAAATAATAGGGAGTGAATTATGCCATTATATACAGATAAAGAATTGAGTGATCTTCTAACCTTAGATAGTGATACAAATAAAGCAAATGTACCGCTGGCAGGCAATGCAACATCGAGTCTTATTGATTTAATCAAAGATCTTATACCCTCTAATTTCACTATTAATAATGAGGAAATGGGGGACATATTAAAAAAGTTATTGCTCACCATTGGAGGACGTTATGAGGCATCCAATTTCCACCACTATACCGAATATCCACCCAATGAAAAGGTCTCTCATCCTTTTAAACCCGAAAAACTATATTTCTACTATTTCAAATTTGATACGAATGGTGCGCTGGTATCACGGGTATTTTCTGCAAATATTAATTGTAATAGTAATTATACAGACTCAGGTCATATAAATGAAATAAAGAATGAGATATTAGGCCAAGTCAAAATCTGGCTTAATAATAAACCACTAGATCAACAATCAATCGGTAAAGGAGAATTAGAGTCCATAAACCCTGATGAAGTGATATGGAATAGGCCCTGCTATTTAGCATTCATGTTGGATGAAGAGGATTGGTCATTTTATCACCATGAAAATAAAAACCATGCGCTGCATTTTTCAAAACAGATTATTCCTAGCCAAATAGGGGAAATAGAAACAAAAGGAGAAAGTTGCAGCAACAAACATAAATGTTTCTGCAATAGCGAAATTATTAAACCCTCCAAGGAACATTCAATTTTACTCGTGGAAAATAGGCATATTAGCTGTGCAACTGGTGAAATCAGAAAATATAATGATAAAAATCCTGATGTTTATAAATTTGATCTCATATTTCGTGTAAGCACATCACCCAAAACATATATAGACCCTCAAAATAGAACGCCTGAGACTGAGAAGAAAATTACGATGGTAATCGACCCCACAGGAACAAATTTTGGTCCACCATGAAGCGACCTTCCTATGACCACATTAGCCCAAATTCTCTCCCTTGCCCGTTCAGGTTCTCCTGCGCGGGCTTGGGATCTTTTTATCCAATCCGCTTGGGATGAAAATGATCCAAAAGTCCTCACCCTCAAAGGGAGGTTGTTAAAGGATCAGGCCAAAGCCGCCCAAGCAGCTCACCAAGCCGCTGAGGCCATGCAACTCTATGAGCAAGCCGCCAATGCCTATGAGAAAGCCGCACTCTTAGAAGCCGATAGCTATCCGCTTATTAATGCCGCAGCGCTCGCACTTCTAAGCGGAAAACCGAATCGTGCGCGCAGATTAGCATCACAAGTCATCGCCCTTATTGAGAATAACCCTGATGAGGGCGAGAATGCTTATTGGCGCGGCGCCACCTATGCCGAGGCATTATTACTAATTGGCGATGAGGTTAAAGCAAGAGCAATATTGGCTGATGCCATAGCAAAACTGCCCAATGCTTGGGAGGATCATGCCGCCACAATCGGGCAATTTAAGATTATATTGTCCGAACAAAGCAAAAAGAGTGATTGGTTAGAGCGTCACCGCCCACCGTGCAGCGTTCATTATAGCGGTATTATCCGCCTAGAAGATGAGGCCATAACATCAGATATTGATGACTATATCAAAAATATAAAACCTAGCTTTTTTTGCGGATCGCTGGCTGCAGGTAGCGATATTTTATGCGCACAATCTTTTTTACGATATCGCGAAAACCAAAATCCACTGGCGGAATTACACATTATTCTGCCATTTCCAATAGATGAATTTTGTCAATTATCGCTAGCGCCATTTGGTGCACATTGGATTAAGGGTTTTCAGACGATCATTGCACAAGCCGACACTGTTATTGAAATGGGTTTGGATAATCCACCGCACCATCTTGCCGTTGCGATGGCGGACAAAATAGCGATGGGTCAAGTATTGCGTAACGCTCGAAATTTGCGCAGCAGTGCCAAAGCTTTTACAATAAAAGGCAGAGGCGAGAAATTACGCCCCAATCTGATAGATTGGGAACATAAAGGATATAATCTCACAGCATTAGATGCAGCCCGCATAGACGATAATAATGGTTTATTCACCACCGATCATGAGGGTCAGAAATTGCAAATATTATTATGGTTCGATGGTGTCGATCCCTTACAAAGCGATAATATCGTTCTAAATGCGCATGAAGATGGGCATTATTGGGTAGGTGATAATATATATAAGGCCTATCAGATAGCGCAAAACTTCATGAATGATAGATGCAAAATAGCTTGTATTTTCGATATAATGAATGCCCCTACTGCTGATATGATAGAGCGCGTAAAAGCCTTTGCCTCAATCTCAAAACCTTATGGTATTAGTTGCGATTATAACAGCGCTATGGCATTTGAATTTGCCAATATTGCACAAAGTATCGAAGAATTTGGTGATCTAAAAACGCCTTGGGGCATGCAATCCTTATGGCGAATTTTATAGCGGCTTATCGCATACCTATATCACCAAATCCTCCAGCATATTACGCGATAATATTTTCAATCCTTGCTCATTTTTTTCAATGATACCGCGCCGCCGTAAGTGCATGATCGCCCGTGATGCTGTCTCTCGTGACGTCTGCGCCATCAACCCAATAGCCGTAACAACAGGAAAAGGAGTAATGAAATCACTGCCATTTGCTAATCGCAACAATTCGGCATACACACGGCCATGGGCGGTTAAGGTAACATGCATAGCTAACCTGTTGATTATCATATGATATTGATTGCCAAATATTTTAGACAGACCCCTCCCAACACTGGGATATTCATCCATTATCAGTTTTAAATTTGTGACTGAAATTTGCAATGCTGAGAGATGCCGATATATTTTGATATCAACATTGCTTTGCAGTGCATCAGGAAAAGCACCAATCACTTCGCCAGCGCCTTGAGCGGTGAGCAATGTCACTTTACCATCAAATCCTATGGCTTGTAATTGCGCATTACCGTCCAATATCAACCAAATCTGATCATTCATGTCGCCTTGATGCAGCAATATTTCTTTATGCTTAAACTTTTTGAGGCTCATTTTTGCGCTGAGCTGCATAGCAGCATCGTGCGAACATTCTAAATAAGCCGCCAAAGCAGCAATATGTTCCTCACTATCGATAAACTGCTCCGCCTCCTAAATATCCTCTTTAACATGCTACAATAACATAGCTGCTAATCAAGAATAACATCTATAACAAGATCGATCCGTGAGTTCCATCACAGTAAATAACTCTATAATAATAATTATAACATGCGCCATGGTTGCAAATCGGGAACAATGTTATAGTAAATCTTATAGTGCCCAAATTAACGATTTGTTAACCATATAATCGCATAGATTTGCTATATATTTGCAATATTAAGGAAAAGCTTTGGCCCAATTATCATCTGCTATTTCAAAGGTTTTAATCACAGGCGGCACTGGCAGTTTTGGCAAGACCATGCTCAAAGGGCTGCTAAAGGAAGATATTTCGGAAGTGCGCGTTTTCAGCCGCGATGAAGAAAAACAAGATATGCTGCGCAATCAAATTACCGATCCACGCGTGCGCTTTTTCATCGGTGATGTGCGTGATCGCACCAGCGTTGACCGCGCTATGAAGGGTGTGGATGCTTGTTTTCATGCAGCGGCCCTCAAACAAGTGCCGTCATGCGAATTTTTCCCATTAGAGGCGGTGCGTACCAATATATTGGGTAGCGAAAATGTAATCCGCAGCGCGATAGATCAGCAGGTCAAAAGCTTAGTCTGCCTCTCTACGGATAAGGCCGTCATGCCGATTAATGCGATGGGCCTGTCCAAAGCGATGATGGAAAAATTGGTCCAAGCCGCAGCCCGTGAAATTGGTACCGATGCCGACACCACCATCAGCTGTGTGCGCTATGGCAATGTTATGTATTCGCGCGGTTCGGTCATTCCATTATTTGTGAACCAGATTAAACAAGGCATTCCCATTACCATTACAGAGCCGCAAATGACGCGCTTTTTAATGCCGCTCAGCGATAGTGTTGAGCTGGTGAATTTTGCTTTTGAACATGCACGCCAAGGTGATTTATTCATCAAAAAAGCCGCCGCTAGCACGATAGAAGATTTGGTAACAGGCTTGCTCGAACTATTTGGCCGCCCCGACCATGAGGTTAAAACCATCGGCTGGCGTCATGCTGAAAAATTATATGAAACATTGGCCAGCTTGCAAGAGCTAACCACCGCACAAGATATGGACGAATATTGGCGTTTAAGGCTAGATGCGCGCGATCTGCATTATAGCGCTTATTTCTCTGAAGGTGTTGAAAAAACAGGACCATTAGAGGATTATCACAGCCATAATACGCAGCGCCTTGATGTCCAGGGCGTCAAAGATATATTGCTTGCTCTGCCCGAAATTCAAAACGAATTAAAGGCATGGAACGCATAATGAGGCGTATCGCCATCACTGGCGCAAAAGGGCTTCTTGGCTGGCATAGCGCGGCGCATCTTCATGCCGCCAACTGCAGTGCGCGCTTTAACGGCGATGAAACGCCTTATAATATTATTCAAATTGACCATTCCACATTCGATGATAACTTATCCCAGCATCTGCATGGGGTGGATGCAATCCTCCATTTTGCTGGCGTCAACCGCGGCGATGATGTCGAAACGGCCAATCCCGATATTGCGCAAAAACTAGTAGAGGCTTGCACCAAGGCTCGGATTAATCCGCATATCGTCTATGCCAACAGCAGCCATGCCGCGCATGACACACCCTATGGCAATGCCAAGCGTATCGCAGGAGAGATATTATCCCAATATGCCAATCGCTATACCAATATGATTTTGCCGCATATTTTTGGTGAATGCGCGCGGCCTAATTACAATAACGTCACAGCAACTCTAATTGATTGCCTGTTGAATGATAAAACACCAGAGATTAATCCAGAAGGCCGCGTTAACCTGCTGCATGCTGGGGCAGCCGCAGACATTGCCATTGATGCAATATTAACGGAAAAAACGGGTGATATAAACCCTCAAGGCCGCGACATGAGCATCAGCGACTTATATGATAAGCTTAGCCATTTCCATGCGCTCTATCAGGATAATATCTTCCCCGATCTATCCGATGATTTTGATTTAACATTATTCAACAGCTATCGTAGCGCAGCCTATCCACATCATTACCCAAAGGCGATGAAGGTAAATTCTGACCATCGCGGCACATTATTTGAAAGCGCAAAGGGCGGCAATGCCAGCCATACATTTTTATCCACCACAGCCCCCGGTAAAATACGCGGAGATCATTTCCATATCGGCTTGGTCGAGCGTTTCTTAGTCGTATCGGGCGAGGCCATTATTCGTATCCGCAAAGTCTTAACCAACGAAGTACATATATTTCATGTGTCAGGCGATACTCCCGTAGCGATTGACCAAATCCCATTGCACACGCATAATATAGAAAATATCGGGGATCAGGATGTGATTACATTTTTCTGGGCGCATAATATTTTTAACCCCAGCAACCCCGATACATTCGCTGACCCTGTTTGAGATATAGATTATGACATTAAATATCACCACAATATTAGGCACACGGCCAGAGATTATCCGCCTCTCGCGGGTCATGAATAGGCTGGATAATCATGTGAACCACCGCATCATTCATACGGGCCAAAATTGGGACTATGCATTGAATGAAGTGTTTTTCAAAGATTTAGGCGTACGCAAACCCGATCATTTCATGGGCGTTGATACATCATCCTTGGGTAATGTTTTGGGCGGCATATTGGTGGAAACCGAAAAAGAATTACAAAATAACCGCCCAGATGCAATCCTCATATTGGGCGATACTAATAGCGCGATAGCTGCATTAATAGCACGGCGAATGAAAATACCAGTCTATCATATGGAAGCTGGCAACCGCAGCTTCGATCGCAATGTACCCGAAGAAACCAATCGCCGCATGGTTGATCATATTAGCGATTTTAATCTGGTCTATACCGAGCATGCACGCCGCCACTTGCTAAGCGAAGGTATGGAGCATCGCCGTATCTATTTGACAGGCTCGCCAATGCGCGAAGTTTTAGATCATTATCGTGAAAAGATCGAAGCATCGGATATATTATCGCAGCTATCACTGCATAAAAGTCAATATTTTATCGCATCCCTGCACCGTGAGGAAAATGTCGATAGTAAAGAGCGTCTCATGCAGCTGATAGATGCGCTGAATAAATTGGCCGAAGCCTATGATTATCCGATCATATTATCGACCCATCCGCGCACCCGCAAACGTCTTGACGCCATCGAAGGCCTGTCGCTGCATTCCAATATTAAGGATATGAAACCTTTTGGTTTTCATGACTATAATGCTCTGCAAATGAACAGCTTTTGCGCGATTAGCGATAGCGGCACCATCGCCGAAGAGTCCAGCCTATTGGATTTTCCTGCAATCACCCCGCGCGATGCTATTGAACGGCCAGAAGCGATTGATACTGGCAGCATCATTGCAACAGGCCTGAATAGCGATACGATATTAGAGGCGGTTCAATTGGTAAGCACGCTGCATAAAGATCGTAAAAACATCATCCCCAATGATTATCAAATCAAAAATACATCGGAACGGGTAGTTAAATTAATCATGGGAAGCGCGCGCCTGTCGAATGATTGGGATGGCATCAGGATACACGACTATATTTAAAAGGGCCTAATTCTTTGACCTTATTGCAACGGGCCATAAAACGGATATTTGATGTCATAATGGCAATCATATTATTGCTGCTGACATGGCCAATCCTATTAATAGCTATGCTCATAGCGCACATAGATTGCAAAGCCAGCGGCTTATTTTCGCAGATACGCATAGGCAGGCATGGCAAGCCTTTCACCATTTATAAGATACGCACGATGCGCGCCAATGATGCATCCAAAGAGGGTTATGTCACAGCATCCAATGATGCGCGTATATCACAATCAGGGGCTTTTTTTCGCAAAAGCAAAATTGATGAATTACCGCAATTATGGAATATTATCATCGGTGAAATGTCCTTCATTGGACCGAGGCCTGACATGTCTGGATATGCTGATATGTTAATAGGGGATGATAGAAAAATTTTGGAGTTGCGCCCTGGTATCACAGGGCCAGCGACGCTAAAATATCGCAATGAAGAGGATATTTTAGCAGCGCAAGATGACCCGCAAGCCTATAATGATACGGTTTTGTGGCCCGATAAAGTCGCCATCAATCGCGCTTATTTGGATAATTATAGTTTTACCGAAGATTTACGCCTATTATGGCGCACGCTAAGTAGGACTTGAGCATGAAGATACTCATCATCTATCGTCATTTTTGGCCCGACAGCCCGCCCTATGCTTCTATGTTGCGCACATTGGCCGGCCGTTTGGTTGAGAATGGCCATAGCGTTGAAATATGGTGCGAACAGCCTTGTTATAAAGTAAGCGACCTTGCTAAACAAAGCCCGCGCCATGAGGATTTAGACGGCATCAATATCATACGCCTGCAGCGTTTTCCTTTTGCGAATATTGCCCTCATGCGTAAATTGGGCAGCTTTGCATTTGCGGGCCGTGCTATATGTAAATCAATCGCCTCTCGCATAAGAGGGCAGCGCTATGACCTGATATGGAGCGCGTCTATACCTCCAGTTATCCAAGGCGCATCAGCAAGTCTAATCACGCGGATCTTTGACGCAAAACTCCTCTATCATATCCAAGATATATATCCTGAATTAGCATCGCATATGGGTTATTTGAAACCCAGCAATCCGCTCTATAAATTATTGGCTCTCATTGAGCGTAGCACGCGAAAGAGAGCAGACCGTATCATCACCCTGTCACAGGATATGGCCAATAAGGTGAGCAGCCTTACGGGCAATGATGATAATATCCGCATTATTAATAATTTTGGTCTGCAATCTTTTGATGCACCCGCAAAGGCAGAAATTTCATCGCCTTCAGACAAGCAAAGCGAAGCAAAAAGCGACAAGGTCAATTTTATCTTTGCGGGTAACTTAGGTTTATTTCAAAAATTAGAAAATGTGATTGATGCCATGCATTTAACGCAATCTGACAATATCATGCTCACTTTTATGGGCGAGGGTAAAGCATTGGATATGCTGAAATCGCGCAGCCAAAATATAGATAATATTCATTTTCTCGCACACCGCCCTTTTGAACAGGCGCGCCATGAGATTGCTACAGCCGATATTGGTATTGTATCGCTAGAGGCTGGCGTATATCAATTTGCTTTCCCATCCAAGACCCTCACTTATTGGGATTTGGGATTGCCTGCTTTGGTGATTGTCGAGCCCGATAGTGCATTGGCGCAATTTTGCAGCGAGCGTGAGGTTGCTCTGGTGGTCGCGCCCGATGATATAGAGGGTTTATCCAAAGCAATAAAACGCCTCAGCGAAGACACAGCATTACGGCTACATATGGCCACACAGGTAAAGATTGTGCGAGAAGAAATGAGCTTACCCGCAATTTTATCGCAATGGGATACTATGGTCAGTGAATTATATCAGCAATCATAAATGCCGCTTTAACGTCTCTGGGTAGGAAAATAAAAAATCACGCTTCGTAATTTTAACATGATCATCCAAAATTATACGGTCCACAAAGATTGTTAATAGGGTGCGTATAAGTGCTGCGAGTAATAATGCTAAAGCAATACCTTCTACGCCCAACATATTACCTAAAATTAATCCACCAATAGTAGCTACAAAGGCTTCGATTGCTGGACTTAATATCAATTTTTCCTGCTTACTATAGGATATGACATAAATATTAAATGCCATATTAAGCAGGCGTAGCGCATAAGCAGGCAAGAGATAATATATGAATATCTGGACCTCTGGCCCCAATATTGGACCAACCCACAAGATATAAAATTGCTCTGGTATCAGTAAGATAGCAATTGCAATAGCAATAATATAGATTTGGAAATAAGAGTTAACATTGCGAAAAAATAATAGTTTCTCAGGCATTTTTTCATTATCCACCATATTCACTTTAATGGCCAATGGTCCCATAATAGCGATAGGAATCGCTGCACTCAAGGAAACCACCATAGTCGCAATGCTAAATGCTACAATATATTGGTCATGGAATAATGCGACCAATGTTACTGAAACCATAGTCGCCAAATAAGCCATTAAGTTCCACCAACTATGCCCCAAATAGGTACGGAAAAAATATGCTATAATAGATGTTTTAATCAATGAAATTTTACCAATGATAGCACCCAATTCTGGCCAATAAATAATCCCCAGAATGATAAATACGAGCCAAGGTGAAAGCGCAAAAATCAAAAATATTACATCCAAATTTTGATCCCAAAAACCCGCAAATATAATTACAAAACCCAGCACCAAAAATAAATTAGGCAAAGGCTTGGAAATATTTTCAGGAAGGAAATCAGAACGCGCTGACCCATTGCTCGCAATCAGTGCAATAAAAATCGTTCCAATCACATTAATATTTAGGCAATGGATACCATAGCGCATAATTTGGGCTGTCTCTGCATTGCTATTCCATTGCAAGAACCATTCGGTAAATATCGAAATAATTATGATTTGAATTACTGCAGCCGCAATTATAACAGCAAAAAAACTAGCTTGCACATCTTCATTAGAGTGCCCTTCATTCAATATTCTAATCCGTGATGCACTGGCCAATCGCACCGATTGTGCCAAAATATTCACCAGTGGTAAATAAGATAATATCGTTGCATAAATTGCATATTCTGCAATTGTAATGGTGCGATTAAGCAAAAATGGGATTAGGAATGTAGGAATGACCATCATCGCACTCGCCATCAGGCTCGTCACGCTATTTCTCTGCATTCCTTTAGGCGAAAAATGGCGCATTATTCTATTGCTTTACCCTTCATAACCAAATCTTTCTAATGTAGGACCGATTAATTGCATAATCGCCTCGCTCGGTCTATTGCCGCGTCCTTTACCAACCGAACTATGATGCACCGATGCACAAGCTTGCTCAACGCTTTCCTTAGCAATATCTTCGCCCAGATAGTGCATAATATTGCTGATTTCTTGTTGTGGCTGCGCCGTTAAGTCTTCATATTTAAGTCTATGATAACCGCCCAAAACTTCTAAATCATCCTGCGCTTTTTCAACGCATGCCCGCCATTGCCGTACACATAATTCATCCAATGGTGTGTCTTTATCTAAATTTTCCATATCGGCAAATTGCGGCCCCCAAAAAGACATATGCCCTTTATTTCCAAACAATAATTGCGCACGTGCACTCATAAAACGCACTCCATAAATAGGCAGATCCAAGATCGGCGTATGCCGAATTTTAGCCCAATAATAAGGCCAGCTTTGCATTTCCATCTCTCCACGCCAACGTTTTTTGGCTGACGCCAAGACATCGATACCATCGCGCACAATGAATAGAAATTTAGCTTCTGGGAAAACTTGCGCAATGAAAGGAATGCGCAAACTATTCGCGCAAGTTTTTTCAACAATATAATTTGGCTTACCACTGCGCTGCCATTGTTGGTGAAATGCATGACGTATAAATCTTTTAACCGAAGGCGTCGCCATGGTTGCATCAAATTCATCATACTTAGCACCTAAATTGCCATGACGCCAAATGGGATTAATTTCATCACAATTCCATGTCGTGAAACCATCAATATTACACAATGTATCACGCAAAATGTTGGTGCCTGATCGCCCCGCACCAATGATGATAACTGGCGTAAATTCTAGTAAATCCTCTATCATCTATCACTCCCAACACATAGCGTCATAGCAATGATATTATATATATATCTACTCATAGACTTACTCCATGACTCTTTGATATCGCTATTGCAATGCATTTTTCATAGACGGTTAAAAATGATGATATTATCATAAAGATTGACGCTGAGGTGCGAGTTGCCATAAGGGCAAGAAACCTAGGGCAAATGGAATGAGCAATGCATAATATTTATCCCTCTTGGCCGCATTTCACCGATGAGGAAGCCGATGCCGTTCGCGATGTGATTGCATCGAATAAAGTCAATTATTGGACTGGGCAAATTGGTCGGGAGTTTGAACGAGAATTTGCAGCATGGGCCAATAGCACTTATGCCATAGCGCTTGCTAATGGTACTTTGGCATTGGACCTTGCTTTAAAAGCATTGGGTATCAAAGCAGGTGATGAGGTGATTGTCACTCCGCGCAGCTTTATCGCATCCGTATCCAGCGTGGTGACCGCTGGAGCAACGCCTATATTTGCAGATGTAGATCATGATAGCGGCAATTTAAGTGCAGAAACCATAGCCCCTAAAATTACCAGAGCGACAAAGGCCATTATCCCTGTACATTTGGGGGGATGGCCTGCTGATATGCCCGCAATTATGCGATTGGCCAATACGCATAATATTGCCGTTATAGAGGATTGCGCCCAAGCGCATGGTGCAACAATTGATGGAAAATCTGTGGGTAGTTTTGGCCATATTAGTGCTTGGTCATTTTGCCAAGATAAGGTTATGACTACGGGCGGTGAGGGCGGCATGGTTACAACGCAAGATACTGATTTATGGCAATATATGTGGTCCTATAAAGATCATGGCAAAAATTGGGATGCCGTTTATAATCGCGATCATCCACCTGGATTTCGCTTTGTCCATGAGAGCTTTGGTACTAATTGGCGAATGTTGGAAATACAATCCGCAATAGGGCGCATCCAATTGCAGCGCATGCAAGACTGGCATGCACGCCGTACAAAAAATGCTGCGATGATAGCGCAGGCCCTTGCTCCTTTTGATAGCATCATACGAACGCCCAGACCAGATAATGGATTTATCCACGCCTATTATAAATATTATGCCTATATTAGGCCAGAGTCGCAAATTAACCGCGATACATTGGTCGCCAAATTGCGCAAACATAATGTACCTGTAATGCATGGGACATGTTCAGAGATCTATTTGGAGAAAGCTTTTGATAATACGCCGTGGCGTCCCGCAACGCGGCTACCCACAGCGAGAGAATTGGGCGAAACCAGCATGATGTTCATGGTCCATCCCACATTATTGGATGATGACATGGATAAAATATGCACCTCTATCACCCAAGTTTTAGAAAGTATATAATAGACACATTAGCCCTTATTTTTCATCATCTATTCTTCATCAGGCGCAGCAAATATTGCCCATATTCAGTCTTTAGTAGCGGCTCGATATAATCGCGCAATTGCGTATCATCAATCCAACTCTTGTGATAGGCAATTTCCTCTGGACAGCCGATTTTAAGCCCCTGGCGTTTTTCTACGGTACGAACAAATTCACCCGCCTCTAGCAAGCTTTCATGCGTCCCTGTATCCAGCCATGCATAGCCACGCCCCATTTTTTGTAGGTCAAGTGCGCCTCTATCTAAATATTGTTCGAGCAATGACGTGATTTCCAATTCACCGCGATGCGAGGGCACAATATTAGCAGCCAATTTGGGTGCATCCCCGTCCAAGAAATATAACCCCGTTACGGCAAAATCGGATGCAGGGTTTTCTGGTTTCTCGATGATTGAATTCACTGTGCCATCAGCTTCAAATCCGACAACGCCATAGCGTTCTGGATCAGCCACCTGATAAGCAAATACTGTTCCGCCGCTTTCTTTATCCGATGCCGCTTGCATCAATTCAGGCAAGCCATGACCATAAAAAATATTATCTCCTAATACCATCACCGACGGTGCGCTATCCAAAAACTCTTCTGCTAATAAATAGGCTTGCGCCAATCCTTCGGGTTTCTCTTGGATAATATAAGTCAGCTCCATACCCCATTGGCTACCGTCTGATAATAGGCGCTGAAATTGGGCTTGATCTTCAGGTGTCGTTATTATGGCCACTTCATTTATGCCCGCCAGCATTAATACGCTCAGCGGATAATAAATCATCGGTTTATCATAAATGGGCAATAATTGCTTGGAAACGGAGCGGGTAACAGGGAACAAACGTGTACCGCTGCCGCCCGCTAATATAATGCCTTTACGCTGTGTCATTTGCTTTAATCCTTTTTAAGCAGTCATCCAATGCAATACGCCAATCCGGTGCGCTCAGGCCGTATAAGGGCGCGAGATGCGATGAGTCTAGCCTAGAGTTTAATGGCCGCGCCGCTGGTGTTGGATAGTCAGTTGTGGGAATAGCATGTATCACCACTTCTATACCCGCCTTTTTGACAATCTCCCTTGCAAATTCGGCCCAACTCACGCAAGGTACTCCCGCATAATGTATGATCTGAGTGCCAGTTTGATAGGTTTTTTCATACTCCTGCTTAGCAATATTGAGCAGAGCCGATGCAATATCAACCGCGCTGGTTGGTCCGCCAATTTGATCCCCCACTATGTTCAATGCATCATTCACTCTGGCAATGCGCAAAACTGTTTTGACGAAATTCTTACCATGCGATGAAAAAACCCATGAAGTGCGCATAATTATATTACGGCCCTCTGTACTAGTAATAAACCTCTCGCCTGTTGCTTTGCTCACTCCATAATGGTTGGGCGGATCAATTGGATCATTAATATTCCAGCTCTTATCACCATTACCGCGAAACACATAATCAGTGGAAATATGTAGAAAAGGAACTTGCTTTTGCGCTGCAGCTTGCGCCATGATATATGGTGCATCCGCATTAATTACATTTGCTAAATCCTGCTCACTCTCTGCTCCATCTACATTGGTATAAGCAGTAGCATTAATAACCGCATCACAAGGATTACTGGCTATGGCTGCCTTAATCGCATCACCATCGCACACATCTACATCATCACGGCTCAATGCAACAAAATCATAGCCTGCTGCTTGGGCTTGTAAGCAAAGTTCGCTCGCCACCTGTCCACTTTTCCCAAATATTAAGAGCTGCATCTCACCTCCAAAACTATCTTGTACCAAATTCTAGTGTTTGATCTTTATTTACCCAGTCTTACACCTACGCCTTTGCGTTCCAATAAAGGCCGCCACCAGCTCTCATTATCCAAATACCATTGCACCGTTTTGCGCATGCCTTGCTCTAATGTCACCGAAGGCGACCATCCCAATTCCTTTTCTATTCGGCTTGCATCAATAGCATAGCGCATATCATGGCCTGGACGATCTTGGACATAGGTAATTTGATCTGCATAGGGTGCAGCGCTCGGTATAAGCTCATCCAAAATTGAACAAATCATCATGACCAAATCGATATTACGCGCTTCATTATTACCGCCAATATTGTATGTACGTTTATTCTCACCCTTATCTAACACGCGCAGCAATGCATCGGCATGATCCTCCACATAAAGCCAATCACGTATATTTAGCCCTTGCCCATAAACGGGAATTTCTTTGCCTGAGATTGCATTGATAATCACTACAGGGATTAATTTCTCTGGAAATTGATAGGGGCCATAATTGTTGGAGCAATTGGTCAACACAAAGGGCATGCCATAGGTCTCGCCCCAAGCACGCACCAAATGATCGCTGGCTGCTTTACTCGCCGAATATGGTGAGTTGGGCGAATAGGCCGTGCTCTCTTCAAACAAACCTGTATCATCCAAAGTCCCATAGACTTCATCGGTAGAAACATGATGAAAACGGAATGTATCAACGCGGCCTTGCGCATCCCAATAGCTGCGCGCAGCTTCGATCATATTATAAGTGCCGATAATATTGGTATCGATAAATTCAGCAGGACCATCAATGGAACGGTCAACATGGCTTTCTGCCGCCAAATGCATGATCGCATCGGGTTTATAATCGGCAAAAATAGTGTCGAGCGCGCTGCGGTCTCTTATGTCTGCTTGCTGAAAATTATAGAGTGGGTGTTTCGTAGCATCGCCGATATTCTCAAGATTGGCGGCATAGGTTAAGCTATCCAGATTCAATATATCAACGCCGCGCTCAATCGCCAATCGTATGACCGCAGAACCAATAAAGCCTGCGCCGCCCGTAACCAATAATTTCATAATTAAACCTCTACATTTCTTCGGAAAAGATAAATGGTGACTCAAATGCAGCAAAAGATGGTGCTTTGCTGTCTTTATCTGATAAAATTACGCTGCCATCACATTGCCAATCAATCGCCAAATCTGGATCATCATATCGCACGCCCCCATCGGCATCAGGTGCATATATATCGCTGCATTTATACATCACATGAACATTATCTTCGCACGTTATAAAGCCATGCAAAAAGCCTTTGGGGACGAGCAGCTGTCTGCCATTTCCCTCCGATAATAGCTCTGCCACCCATTGCCCATAGGTCGGGGATCCTTTGCGCACATCTACGGCTACATCCAATATGGAACCAATAGCGGCGCGTACCAATTTGTCTTGGGCATGCGGAGGTGATTGATAATGCAAACCACGTACCGTGCCTTTATCCGCTGAAAAGCTATGATTATCTTGGACGAAATCAACCGATATACCAGCCGATTCTAATGTCACTTGATTCCAACTTTCGGCAAAGTAACCGCGATTATCTCCAAATTTTTTTGGGGTTATGACTTTACAGCCGGCTAATTTGGTATCTACCACTTCCATATGCTGTCCTTATTCTATAAAAAGGACGTCTCTATAGGAATCTATCGGCCAACGCTAGTATAAGAAAAGCCAATTTCGCGCATATCATGGTCATCATAAATATTACGCAAATCAACCATGATATTGCCCTTCATCGAAGTTAATATACGCCGCATATCAAGCGCACGGAAAATATCCCATTCGGTCACTATAACGAGTGCATCTGCGCTTTGTGCCGTTTCATAAGCATTTTGTTTCATATCAACAGTAGCCATTATATGAGCTGCTTCTTTCATGCCTTCTGGATCATAGGCACAAATTTGAGCGCCCGCATCTTCTAGCGCTTGAACAATTGCAATAGACGGCGCATCGCGCATATCATCGGTATTGGGTTTAAAAGTCAGGCCAAGCATTGCAATTTTTTTTCCGCGAACATCGCCGCCCATAGCCTCTATAACTTTTCGGCCCATGGCACGCTTACGCTTATCATTCACTTGCACGACCGATTCCACTATCTGCATCGGACTATTATAGTCTTGTGCTGTTTTAATTAGTGCCAATGTATCTTTTGGAAAGCAAGAACCGCCATAGCCTGGGCCTGCATGCAAAAATTTTGATCCAATACGATTATCAGACCCCATCCCGCGCGATACATCTTGAACATTGGCTCCCACTTTTTCACACAGATCGGCCATTTCGTTGATGAAAGTAATTTTCGTCGCCAAAAAGGCATTAGCAGCATATTTAATCAGTTCGGCAGTACGGCGGCCTGTAAATAATAGCGGCGATTTGTTCAAAAATAGCGGGCGATAAACCTCACGCATGACATCATTGGCGCGCTCATCTTCGCTGCCAATGACAATGCGGTCAGGGCGTTTGAAATCATCAATAGCGGCCCCTTCGCGTAAAAATTCTGGATTAGATACCACCGCTATATCCAGATTCGGTGCCTTTTCGCGCATAATCCGCTCTACCTCATCACCCGTACCAACGGGTACTGTTGATTTATCAACGACCACAGCAGGTCCATCTAAGTTTGCCGCTATTTCCTCTGCAGCGGCAAAAACATAGCGCAAATCAGCATGACCATCACCGCGCCGTGACGGCGTTCCGACCGCAATGAATATGGCAGCGGCGCCTTTAACAGCTTCTATTTCTGTCGTAAATGATAAACGGCCAGCAGCAACATTACGCAGAACCAATTCCTCAAGACCGGGTTCATAAATTGGCATGATACCATTTTCTAGCGCCGTAATTTTTGATATATCCTTATCGACGCAAATAACGTCATGGCCAAAGTCAGAAAAACAAGCCCCTGATACCAAGCCGACATAGCCAGTGCCAATCATTGCAATTTTCATATTATTATCCGCCTATTCAATCTAAAACGCTATGCCCATAAAGACTTAAAATCACGTTTAGAATATTATAGCAATAGGATGAAGTATATTTATGTAATTAATAAGAACCAATTGCGTCGCGGATATATTTCAACGTACGTCCCCTGACAAATTTCTTATTCGCCCCATAAGCTCGTGCAGGGAGCTGCGCCAATTTTTGGGCAAGACCATTGGCTGTCTTCATCAATTTATTTTCCTCCACCGCCATGTCCAAATACCCCGCCTTAATAGCATCCTCCACGCCATATATTTCAGACTGAATCAAGCTGCGCGTCATATAATGGGGGTTCAACCTATCGCGTGGCAATTCAACCGCAAACACAGGCAGGTTCATATTATTGAGCGTTTCATTCGCGCCAAATTTATAATCGCCTTTGATGCCAATGCGCGTATCACAAGCACATAGGAAAAAGCTACCCATAGCAATAGCATGGCCGCTGCATGCCGCAATAATAGGCAATTTGCTCTCATAGATACGGCACAACATTTCACTCGCATCATCGAGCAATTGGCTCAATTCTTCCTTGCTAGCCCTCGGTAATTTTTTAAGATTAAATCCACCGCTAAATACGCCTTTACGGCCTGTAATGACCAGCGCTTTCGCTTCACTTTCGGCTTGATCAAGCAACATCATAAAAGCCGCCATCCAATCCCAATCAATCGCATTGGCCTTGCCATCATCCAAAGTGATGGTGGCGATATCATCTGTAATGTTAATCGTCATGCTCATGATTTGTCCTTCTCAATTTAATTACACGATTAAATCACATGAAGCGTCACCCTTGTCAATATTCAGCAAGGCTCGGGCGTTAAATGTTGGTCGAAAAAGCCAATAGTGCGGTCAAAATATTCATCTGTCCTGACGCCCGATGCGCCGCGATGGCCATAACCATCCAATATCCACGCCTTACCCGATACGTTAATAGCATTTTGTAGCTCATATGTCTCACCCGCTGGTGTATATTGATCATTGCCGCCGCCAATCACCAATGATGCGCCTTTATAGCGCTTTGCTGCATCAACAGGGCTAATATCACTGGGCCAAACACCATATCTTATTATCGACTGATAGCTTAAAAAAGGCTCAAGCATTGCACCCCCAACCGACCCAAAGAGGCTCTTGGTACGATTACCAATGGCCCGCCTAATATCAGGAAATACCGCTTGCAAAACCATAGCATCAGCCCGCAAAGGGCCCGCTTCACCAATGAGCGCCGCCGCACCACCCAAGGACACACCCACCACGCCAATTTTTGCATCATCTTGTCTATCTTTTAGCCAACCAAAGGCTGTGTGCGCATCAATGGATTCATAGATACCATAGCTTTTCTCCGCATCATCCGACTCGCCATGTCCGCGAAAATCAATCGCCATCACGGCATAGCTAGCGCGGTTAAATTCCCTAAAATGGGTGATAAAACGATCACGCCTTGCGCCATTACCATGCAAAAATAAAATTGCTGGGCTATTATCGCAGGCCCCTGCCACATAGCTTGCCTTAATATTATAGCCGTCTGAAGTTTTGAGCGTGATAATCTCTTCATTAGGCGCCATATCACGCACCGCAAATGGCGTTGCTTGATTAACACGAGAAGATGCGGCGTAAATCAGTCCTAAAAATATAAAGAAAAACAAAACTAGGGCTATAAGAAACTTACGCATCATATCTTATTAGGATGCATAACCGTAAAGTCTACCCAATTTAAAGAGGAAGCGCGCTATTATGATAAAATTACAATATCAATGGCCAACGCTATTTACATATAAAATAATGATTTCTTTTATAATTTATACGTAATCTATTTGGCAAATCAGCTTTCATCAGAACCATTTTCACTACCTTTTCCTATTGCAATTCCTGCAACAAAAAGAAAAGCCCCGCCAAGCCAACGAAATACCTCTTTAGTCCAATCGTTACCTTCTCCGAAAATTAAGACACCGATTATTACCATAAATATCATCATAGACAATACTATTGCTGCTGCATGGGTTTTGTCATCTGTCCCATACTTCAAAACACCTAAATTTATACGGAGCACTCGATCTCTAGCTCCACTCGACCCCGTATAGTCATTAACGCCTTTTTTAGTAGCTTCATCTGGGACAGGCGAAGTATTTTTTGGCTTAGGTATTTGCTGTGGTAGCTGAGAAGAAGTTTTCTTAGTCACCTGCTTCTAATTTCTTTTTAAAGATATTAGCGATTAGACTATTTGAAATCACAGGTTTTTGGTCTGTCCCTTGCTGCTCATTTACAATCGTCCAAGGCTCACCCTGTGCATGAGTAGAGTTTGATAATTGAATGCCAGATAATGATTTCAAAACATCCCAAACATTTTTAATAAAAGGCTTCAGATCATCACTTACACCTGTAGGGAAAACTTGAGAAAACCCTGTTTCACTCTGTTTGAATTCTGACAAAAGTGTATCAACAGGCCTATCACCAAAACCTTTAGTCTGAACATATATTGATCTTACAACAGGACCCCAAGGCCATGCCTCAAAGTCATTTTCAATAAGAGGTCGATTATTATAGGCCAAATACCAAGCGTGTGCATAGAATGTAAGCTTCTGAAGCTTCATCTGGTCCATCGTTGACTGTAAACCATCATCTACGGCTAATGATAGGAACTCATTGGCTATTTCTGCAGCTGTTGCAGGTGGCATAGCTGTATTTTGTGCATTATTCATAAAACACCTTTATCCCTCCCTAAGCATTATAATTTCTAACGCTATAGAGATTTTACTAAAAATTGCAAGTTACTTGGATTTATGATGTCAACTACAACCTTATATAAGATGAAGTCTGTACAAAATTACAACATCAATGGCCAACGCTCTCACCGCGCTCTAACCCCGATAAAGCAAGTTGTTCATCAATTTGCGCCATCAAGCGCTCTAGCCCTTCTTCGCTGGACGCCTCTGCCCGTGCAACCAGCACATCTTGGGTATTGGATGCGCGCAGCAACCACCAGCCATCGGCAGTATTAACACGCGCGCCATCGGTATTATTAACATCAGCACCATCTGTGGACAGACGTTCTAATATTTCGTCAATCACAGCAAATTTGCGGCTCTCATCAACTTGAAAGCGCATTTCGGGTGTGTTGATCATTTCCTTCATTGCGCTGCGCAATTCAGTAATTGATTGGCCGATATTGGCAGCTGCGCTCATTAAGCGAACAGCCGCATAAGGGGCATCGTCAAACCCATAATATTCATGCTTGAAAAAGACATGACCGCTCATCTCGCCAGCAAGTGGCGACCCTGTTTCCTTCATTTTGGACTTAATCAGGCTATGGCCTGTTTTCCACATCAGCGGTTTTCCGCCCAGTTCATCGACGCGGTCATAGAGCGCCTGTGATGCCTTAACATCGGCGATAATGGTAGAATTTGGTAAAGCATTAAGTACATCCTGCGCATAGATTTGCAGCAATTGATCACCCCAAATAACGCGTCCCTGTCCATCAATAGCGCCGATACGGTCCCCATCACCATCAAAAGCCACTCCAAAATCGAGCTTCTTGTCCGCGACAAGGGCTTTCAGATCCTCCAGATTAGCCTCTTCGGTTGGATCAGGGTGATGATTAGGAAATTTGCCATCAACATCAGTATACAAAAGATGATGCTCGCCAGGCAGAGATTTCACCAATTTTTCTATTACAGGTCCAGCCGCACCATTGCCCGCATCCCAGCCGATACGAAACGCTTTTTGCGGGGCCGCTTGCAAAATACGCGCAACATAGCGATCCATAATGTCGAGCGTTTCAGAACCCGTGCTCCCATCATCCCAATCGCCTGCCGCCGCCATAGCACCCAGTTTTTGAATATCCGCCCCAAAAAAAGGACGCCCCTTAAACACCATTTTGAAGCCATTATAGTTGGCGGGGTTGTGACTGCCGGTTATTTCTATGCCGCCATCAACATCATCCAGCACGCATTCAGCATAATATAGCATCGGCGTTGGCCCCATACCGATACGCACCACTGCAATACCGCTATCGTTAAAACCTTGTACCAGAGCTTCCTCTAGCATGGGAGAACTCAGCCGGCCGTCATAACCAACGGCAGCTTTTTTGCCGCCATCACGCGATAATAAAGTGCCAAACCCACGGCCAATCGCATAGGCATCTTTTGCACCCAATGTTTCGTCAATAATGCCCCTAATGTCATATTCACGTAAACTAGTGGGATGGAAAATATGCGATGTTAACTTCATAATGATAAGCCTTTATTTGAATATTTCCTTAATAATACGTCTATTATAGCCTATTGTTAAGATGGTATTTAATCAACGTATCTTTGGCCAAATTAATAGCCCGAGCATAATCCCCATCACCACCGCGATCAGGGTGATGTTCTTCTAATAATTTGCGATATTTTCTTTTGATAGCATCATCATCATCGTCTGCATTTACGCCCAACAAAGCCCGTGCCTGTATTACATCATCAGGTATCGCTATTTGTGGTGACTGCGCTCTATCAGGATTTTTCTGCAATTTTGACATCAATATTTTATTTAAAAAACCGCGTCCTAAAAATCCAGCTATTGCCGTTGTGATAGCACCTTGAGGGAATAAGCCTCGCGAAAATAAAAATAAGGCCGCTAACCCCAACACAATCGGAAATATAGCATTTTTTGATATTTTCCCTGTATATACAAGATAGGCAAGGACCGCTAAACCAATAAGTAATAATGCTGGCATTATTTATGCACTCACTTTACTGACTTGGAATAGATTATTGGAACTTATTTGTGCTTCCTCTTTGTCAAAATCGGGTAAATGAAGCGCATTTACCATTTCGCGTAATTCTTGACGTGCCACAATATGAGCAGTTGCCAATCCGCCAAGATGCCCCTTATCAATAAGCGTTAAGCCCGATGGAAATAGTTCACGATATATGACACGCTCGTTGAGGCCTGGTATAGTTCTAAATCCTGCACGCTTAGATAATTCTTCCGTAGCATCTAACATGCGGCGTTGATTACGGGCTTCCATATTTTGCAATCGATTACGTAATACGACCCAATCGATGGTTACACCATCAGCTTTGGCGCGCGCTTTGCGTGCATCCCATATTAATTCTGCGTAAAAGCTTAATCTTTTGACTTTATAAGTCTCAGCATCAACTTGACCGATCAAATCAAAATCAACAAAACTATCATTTAGAGGCGTCACTAATGTATGCGATCGTGTAGCAACAAATCGGGCAAACTTATCATCACGCCCAGGTGTATCAAATATTAGAAAATCATGATCTTTCTCTAAACGGCTAACCATTTGATCAAGACGTGCCAGATTATTATACGAAAATGTCTCAACCGTAGGCGTTGGCAATATTATATTACGCCTTTTCATGGTTTCACGGCGGTTTTCCATATAGCGCGCTAATGTTCTCTGACGATTATCCAAATCAATACAGGCTACACGAACCCCGCGTGCTTGAAGCGCCACAGCAACATGCACAGCAGTTGTGGATTTCCCTGTACCGCCCTTCTCGTTAGCAAATACTATATGATGAGCTGTCGCCATTTATTGTTACACCCCTCATTTAGTGCATAACCTCCCCCAAACCCAAAAGGATATTATGCCGAATCTCTTGTTATTAGTCACGAATGACCAATATAAGCAAATATATTAACTCTAACCATTAGCATTTTTCTATTATTGGGCTGAAACTAAATTGAAAACCATTCATAATCTCGACAATTTACGTCATTCTATCTCTCTTTTGCGCCAGAATAGGCAGCCTATTGCTCTGGTTCCGACCATGGGAGCATTACATGAAGGGCATTTATCATTGGTCCGCGAAGCAAAAAAAGCAACACCCAATGTCATAGTGTCAATTTTTGTCAATCCAGCACAATTTGGCGCTGGTGAAGATCTAGGCAGCTATCCCAAGCAATTAAAAACAGATTCAATGCTGCTCAGATCCATAGATATCCCTATCTTGTGGGCACCTGAAATTACCACCATATATCCAAAGGGTTTTGCTACAGCAATGCACATAAAAGGATTAGATGATAATTTGTGCGGCGCCAAACGCCCTGGACATTTTGATGGCGTAATGTTGATAGTCGCTAAACTGTTCAATCAAACGGGGGCTGATATTGCATTTTTCGGAGAGAAAGATTATCAGCAATTATCTATCATTCGTCAAATGGCGCTAGATTTAGATTTTAATATCAAAATTGTCAGCGTGCCAACAGTGCGTAATGCGGCTGGACTGGCCTTATCTTCGCGCAATAAATATTTAAACGCAGATGAACTTATTATTGCATCAGCTCTACCGCAATCATTGCAGGAAGCCGCAATCGCTATTCAAAATGGTGAAAATATTCAATCAACCTTAATGAATAGTGCAAATAAAATAGTGGAATCAGGCTTTAACAATATTGATTATATCAATCTTATTGATGCAAGGTCGCTCAAAATATTGGAAAAATGGAATGGACAAGATGCTAGGCTGATTGCTGCAGCATTTATTGGCACAACTAGATTAATTGATAATATATCAATCAAATAGTTGTTTCTAATACCAGAAATACATAAAATTATATTATATTTTATTATAAATTATATCATTTTACACTCATATTAACCTTTTGTTAGTCATCTTCTGTTGATTTGTCTTCACCAAAACAAAAGAGGGTATAAAATGGCAAGCAGTAAAAAGAGTGCAGAATTTTTGATCGAAAGTCGACTAAATGATGCAGCGCAGGGAGATAGTGAAGCATTATATGATTTAGGTGTTGCCTATTCCACAGGTAGCGGTGGTATTGAGGTTGATCTGATCGAAGCGCATAAATGGTTCAACCTTGCAGCTTTAAGCGGCAGTGAAGAAGCCATGACTTGCCGTGCAGAAATCTCTTATGAAATGACAGCACGTGAAATTGCCGAAGCACAACGCGATGCAAGAGCATGGTTAAAAGCAACACAACGCGCTGCTGCTTAGAGAATAAGCTCACATCTCTGTACGGATATAAAATACTCGATACAGATCATGTGCGAATAAGTTATTTGAACCTATTCTGCGCGCTTGAACGGTCCCATTGAGGCCATAAATTTAATATCCTGCGCGACAGCTTTCCTTTCGCGCTGTAGATAATCATCGATAGCTTTTCTAAATCCAGGGTCAACAATATAGTGCGCCGAATAGGTTGGCGTTGGTTCATAACCGCGTGCTAATTTATGCGGGCCCTGTGCTCCCGCTTCGACACGATCAAATCCATGCTCTATCGCCCAATCGATAGCCCGATAATAACAAGTTTCGAAATGGAGAAATTCAATATCACGCTTAGCCCCCCAATAACGACCATATAAACAATTTGATCCAATAAAATTGAGCGCACCAGCAATAGGAATATCATCCTGTAAGGCCAGAAAAAGTATAAGTTTCTTAGCCATAGTAGCAGATATTATATCAAAAAAAGAACGTGTTAAATAGGGGCTTCCCCATTTGCGTGCGCTCGTATCCAAATAAAACTCCCAAAATACATCCCAATGATGCGCTTTAATATCATCTCCACGCAAAATCTGGAAATCTACTTGCGCATTAGCAACACGACGCTCTTTACGGATATTTTTGCGCTTTCGTGATGATAATTTAGCAAGAAAGTCATCAAAACTACTATAGCCCTTATTATACCAATGAAATTGGCTATCTTTACGAACAAGCCAATCCTTATTTTCAAATAAATCAATCTGCTGTGCATCAATAAAAGTTGCATGAACCGATGAAAGCCCGTTGCTCTGTGCTATCGACTCTGCTGCTTGTAATAATAGTTCTGCATATTTGGAATCACGTAATAATAACCGCTCACCAGGTACAGGAGAAAATGGCGCGGCAATTTGCATTTTAGGATAATAGCGCCCCCCCGCTCTCTGATAAGCATCGGCCCACATATGATCAAAAATATATTCGCCTTTGCTATGGCTCTTCAAATAAGCTGGCATTGCTCCAACCAATGCACCCTCCTGTTTGAGAATGATAGGCGATGGCGCCCAACCAGTGGTCCAGCGTCTCGCAAAATCATCTTCATCACCGCTTTGCCCAACGCTATTGGATTGTTCTAATGCCGATAAAAAAGCATGGCTAGTAAAGGGGTTTTGCCCACTATTACAAGCATCCCATTGTTGAGCATCTATGGCGCTAATCGAGGGTGCAAGCTGCGCTGTTACATGCGTTTCATTTTCATCCATTAGGTGTTTCAAAAATCAAACCATCGCTATGCTGTTTAGCAATATTATGATGATCTTGGCTGCGCACCGTCCAAGTTAGAACTGGAATACCTCGAGAACGTTGATTTGCAGCGAATTTAGAAGGTAAATCACGTATATCATAAGCAAGGAAGTCTGGTTTTGCCATCCATAGTGCAGAATGACGTTTCGCACGGCCTTTTAAATTACGCGAGCCATCTTCACTCATCACTAAACCGCGCACAATATGTGGCGCATCTTTGCGGAACCAACGAACAACGGCAGGGTTAAACGACATAATCGCAGCTTTCCCTCTGTAACCCTCTAAGGCACGGCGTACTGATAAACATAGGGGTATAAAATTAGCGACATCAGATTTCACTTCTATCAAGACAGGCTGTCTGTTCGCAACTATAGACAAAAGCTGTTCTAATGTTGGGATATTGCCATTATTGCCTTTTAACGCTATTGCCCGCAACACATCAACATTAAACTCTTCAATCAACCCACTAGAGTTGGTAAGGCGGTCTAATTCTTTATCATGGAAAACCATAGCAACGCCTGAATCGGATGGCTGTACATCGCATTCTATGCCATGGCCTGAATCAATAGCAGCCTGAAACGCACCCAAGCTATTTTCCAATATCGGACCATTAGAATCAGCACTATGCAGACCGCGATGGGCAAAATTTTGTTCTGACAAAAATGCTACACGCGAAGGCACAGGAGGACGTGCCCTTATGGCATCAATTTTATTCGAAAGAAATGATAGCATCTATTTCCACCAAAGCGTTAAGAGGAAGGACAGGAACTGAGACCGCACTGCGTGTATGTTTTCCAATATCCCCAAATATTTCAACCATTATATCAGATGCACCATTAGCGACTTTGGGTTGATCTGTGAAGTCCGAAGAAGAAGCCACAAAAACACCCAATTTAACAATGCGTTTTATACGCGATAAATTGCCCAATGCTGCTTTCATCTGTGCAACTAACATTAATCCGCACGCTCTCGCCGCTGCTTGAGCATCGCTTAAATCTCTGTCTTCGCCACATTTGCCCGTCTCCAATTCACCATCAATAAATGGCAATTGTCCGCTAATAAAAAGTATATTCCCCGATTCAACGGTGGGAACATAAGATGCTACTGGCGCAGCAGCTTTGGGTAATATTATACCCAATTCGCTCAATCGCGCTTCAACTTCATTCATATATATATCCTTTATATATTCTTTGCCGTAATATCATGGCGATAGCAATGCTAATATATTTATATAATTATATCATAAATTAGGGGCGATTTTCCCTGTCGTCATAATATTTAATATCCATGGCATTGCTTTTTCCCAATTATCAATACGCTCATGAGCATGCGGGGCCGCCTTGATATGCGGTGCTAATTTAGGCTCTCCTACCATATGTAATCGCCAAATATTGGGAAGTAATTCGCCTGCAGACTGATGGTGATTAGCCAGATCATCGATAAACAGCGCTACATTGGGCTTATAATCATCTATAATCTTTGCTAATGCAGGGCCTTTTGGTCCTTGGTTACAATGAACAGGAACTTCCAACCCAAAACTTGCAAGCTGTTGTCTCCGTGCCTCATTACGATCATCCATCAAATTTGTAAGCACCACAATATCGGCATGTTTAGATAGAGAATTAAGGGATTCAATGGCATATTTAATAGGCTTTTGCCGATGCATTTCGCTATCAAAAAAGCCACCAAGCAAGGCCCAAATTTCCTCAGGCTTTAACACTGCACCGCTATCTCTATGTCTCAGCGCATGAGTGAAATCAGCGCTATCAAGTGCAAAATCAATGGATTTATCTTCATCTAACCACTGCTTAAAGGGCACTACCATATGCAGCAATACTTCGTCACAATCGCTAATGATTAGAGGTCGTATCATTCTTTTTCCTATTCCATCTATCGTCTTTATTAATAATGGTGTGTAACATTTACACGCTCAACCCATGTTTTTGAGCAAATCAGACACTTCCACCAATTGTTCGGGGGTAATCTCTATATCTTTTGCACATTGGATCAAATCTGGTTCATAACCTTCTAGATAAGATAAAGCGGCTCTCAACAGCCAACCTTCACCAAGCGATGCGCGCATATCATCAGGCGTAATACCAGTAAGAGCGATTAGCCTCTCGGCGCGTTTATCGTCCTGTAATATCCAGACCAATATTTGCAAAGCAATAGCTTGTGATGTCGGTCTGTCCATATTGCATACCTCATTGCTGCCTTAGACAAGTGCCTGTCACAATACCACTGAAATATAGAGCATCAAATATTATTATTTTGATTTTAAAGATATGAATTTAAGATTCTATTATATGCAAATAGCCTTTATCTCTTGTATTCATGTCTAGCTTTTTAGGGACAGGCGCTATAAAGAAAAACCAATGGAGACACATAAAATTATGGGCAAAAAAGTCATCATCATCGAAGATAATGAGCTAAACCTTAAGCTGTTCACCGATCTATTGCGCGCGCATCAATTTGAAGTGACTGCCAAACGCGATGGTCGAAATATTATAGAAACCGTGCAAGATGTGATGCCTGATCTCATCATCATGGATATTCAATTACCCAATATATCGGGCCTTGATTTAATAGAAAATATCTCCGCCAATGCACAATTATCACATATCCCTATTTTGGCGGTTACAGCCTATGCTGGTAAGGGCGATGAAGAGCGTATTTTATCCGCTGGAGCAAAAGCCTATCTCTCTAAGCCCGTTTCGGTAATGAACTTCTTAGAAGCGGTGAATCAGGTTAGTGCATAAGAGATAGAGCCGGTCCTCAAGCATTGCTTCATAGCATCTAATCCTTTAGCATATAAGTTATGAGCAAATATGATATAATAGACTTTGATAGTTTACGGCCGCCAAATCCATGGTTTGAAGAGAGCCATATAATATGGCGAGATAGCGTTCGCCGCTTTGTCGAGAGCGAAATAATGCCGCATGTCGAAATATGGGAGGAAACTGGCCGTATCCCCCACGATCTCTATCCCAAAGCTGCCAAGGCTGGACTGCTTGGCCTAGGTTATCCCGAATCTCTGGGTGGGGGTAGCCAAGAGACAGATATATTTCATTCGATCATCACCAGCGAAGAACTTGCCCGCTGCGGCGCTGGCGGCATTGTTGCTGCATTAATGATCCACGGCATTGGTTTACCGCCAATCATGGCGCTAGGCAGCAATGTTATGAAAGAGAAAATAGTACCGCAAATCTTATCAGGTGAAAAACAAATCAGCCTCGGCATTACCGAACCATCGGGCGGCTCTGATGTCGCTAAATTGAAAACTAAGGCGGTGCGCGATGGCAATGGCTGGCGCGTCAATGGCAGCAAAACCTATATTACGGGCGGTATGACATCAAAATGGCTGACCACCGCTGTACGCACTGGCGATAGCGGTATGGGTGGCATATCACTGATGTTGATTGACCTTGAAAGCGAAGGAGTGAACCGCACCGAATTGCCCAAAATGGGATGGTGGAGTAGCGACACAGCAACGATCCACTTTGATGACATATTCGTTCCAGCAGATCAGATCATCGGTATCGAGAATCAGGGTTTTTACGGCATTATGGCCAATTTTAATAGCGAGAGGCTTGGCATGGCGGCGCAAGCGACGGCCTATGCGCGCGTCTGCACAGAAGAAGCGGCGGCATGGGCGCAAGAGCGCGAAACATTTGGCAAACGCCTTGCCGACCATCAGGCAATACGGCACAAAATTGCCAATATGGCGCAGCACTTGTGGGCCACAACAAGCTTTTTGGACAATTGCGCATGGCGCGTGCGCAATGGCGAAAGTCCCGTTGCAGAGCTTGCCATGCTCAAGGTGCAGGCCTCAGAGACGATGGAATTTTGCGCACGTGAAGCGATGCAAATATTGGGCGGGGCAGGCTTTATACGTGGACACCGTGTGGAGCGTATTTACCGCGAAGTGCGCGTCATGGCGATTGGCGGCGGTTCAGAGGAAATTATGCGCGATCTCGCCGCGCGGCAAATGGGATTATAATGAAGTTATCACCATTGGGTCAAATAAGTAGAAAGTATCGGATACGAAAAAACCGCCCATAAATATGTGCGGTCTCTATATTGTTTAACTATCAGGGTTATAAAGCCCTTTAGCACCCAATTTGTGATTGTTGAACTTATTTTATTTTAGCTTCTTTAAATTCCACATGTTTGCGCACAACGGGATCATATTTACGCATCACCATTTTTTCGGTGATGTTACGCGGGTTTTTCTTGGTAACATAGAAAAACCCAGTGTCAGCAGTGCTAAGCAATTTAATTTTGACATTGGCTGGTTTCGCCATGGCCCGTTCCTTCTTGAAAATAGAGAAGGCGGCTATACATGGCCGCCTTGATGCAGCGCTCATTGCCGCGCCTACTGATGAAAGTCAAGCCCTTAAAGTTAAACCTTTGGATGATGTCCACCATAAAAATCTCATAGGCTAAGTATCAATATTATCACTCTTTACCTCATTTTAACCATGATCGACGATAGTGATTATAATCTTTGAAGATGAAAGCGTCCAATTGATGGCCACACATCGTCAAAATTTATGATTCTATCGATGATAATGTTTTAAGATGCGAGGCGAGAATGAATTTAGACCATGATCAATTTTTACTCGCTCGTGCGCAGCTTTCTGATATTTATGATAGTCTAAAGATCACATCATTCGAGAGCAACCCAATGCAATTTTTAATGCGGCTTGATAATATTCGTACCACAGCCATAGCGCATGACTTTGTTGCCGTCGCAGAAATTGCCTCTGCTTTTGAAGCAGCACTACACAATGCGATTAAATATGGTGAGAGCAAGTCTGTAATTGCAAATTTTCTAGGAATATTAAATGATGCTATTGGTTGTTCATCAGACAATAGCGAAGTGGTTCAGTCTTTATTGGCATCCGTTGCGATTCGTATCGCGCATTAATATGGCTATCTATAATGCTAACTATAACTACAATATAACATAATCATGGACAGTTTTCTGATTACATTATTGGTCGTTGCAATCGTCGAGATGGGGGATCGCCCCCAGTTACTATCGGCAGTATTGGCGATGCGATTCAAAAATGATAAAATCATTATCACGGGTTTATTATTCGCTACACTTATTAATTGTGCCCTATCAGCCTATTTAGGGTCAGAAGTTAAGGGCTGGATCAATATGGATGCTTTGAAACTTTTTGCTGCTATTGCTTATGTAACGGGTGGCATAGGAATGCTATTATGGTATCGTCCACTTGATCTGTTAGAAAATTGGAATATTGGTGCTTTCGCCACTAGTTTTTTGGGGCTATTTATCCTACAAATTGGTGACAAAAGCCAATTTATCATTGGTGCCAATGCAGCGCAGGCAGATCATTGGATATTTACATTTTTTGGAGCCGTGATTGGCATTATGATTGCTGATATCCCTGCAATAATATTCAAAGAAGAATTATCTAATATTATTCCTTTAAAAATCATCCGAAGAATTGGCGGTATTTTTATCATTTTTTGGGGCATCGTCATGGCGATGCAAGCCTATCATATTATCGAATAAATAATGTTAAAATATCGTACTGATCGATTGAACCGATTAGATAGAGCTTGAGAATTAGCTTATAATATCAGCTTGATTATCCTAATGTATCAAGTAGCTTAGTATCTCATTATAATAATTAGGAATAGCAACCATGGTACAAACTGGTAATAATAGCAAAACTGCCCTAGCAAAAAGCCTCAATGGCTTACTCGCCGATTGCTATGCACTATTTATAAAAACAAAAAATTTTCATTGGCATGTAGGCGGCCCACATTTTAGAGATTATCATTTACTATTTGACGATCAAGCAGCAGAGATTTTGGCTATTACAGATTTAATAGCAGAGCGCGTGCGTAAAAATGGCCATGCATCACTAACATCCATCACTAGCATTGCTGCACAACAGAGCATTGTTGATCAAGATAATCTTGATATTGATGCGCAAGATATGTTGAAAATATTAGCTGATGATAATAAAAAATTGGTCCATAAAATTCGCGAAGTAAAAGAATTTGCGGCAAAGGCAGGTGATAATGCCACCGATGGTATCGCCGATGATTGGACTGACCAAGCTGAGCAACGCATATGGTTTTTAATGCAATCTGCATCTTAAACACAGAGTTTGCAGACACAAAAAAGGGGGCTATTACGCTCCCTTTTTAAGAGCATAATCCATAAAAATTAAGCTAGTAAAGATAAATTAACGGCTGAAAATTTGCCCCTGCGATCAATTTCAATATCAAATTTTAATCTGTCGCCTTCATTAATGGAAGGAATACCTGATTTTTCAAGCGAAGATATATGAACAAATACATCTGATTCGCCATCATCACGCGCAACAAAACCAAAACCTTTTGTGCTGTTAAAAAATTTAACGGAACCTGTCGCATTCTCACCCGTGAGCTGCCGCTGTCCACCACCCGTTGGTGCATCAGTGCGCGATTTAGTTGTGGCTGAAAATGGAATTATATCCCCAATGATCACAAGATCACTTGCCGATATTTTTCCTCCACGGTCAACAAGGGTGAACTCTAATTCTTGACCTTCACCCAGCCCTTCGAGACCAGCTTGCTCAACCGCGCTAATATGCACGAAAACATCATCTGCACGATCTTCGCAAGCAACAAAACCAAAGCCTTTGCTGGCGTTAAAGAATTTTACTGTTCCTTTTCCAGAGCCAACAACCTGAGCTGGCATTCCGCCACCAGAAGACCTAGAAGAAGAATAACCACCACGTGAATTATCGGCACTGTCTCTATCAAAACTTGGATGCCTGCTGTTATTTGAACCGGAATCATATGATGGTGCATCGCGATACCCATCATAGCTTTCATCACCAAAAGTGTCTCTTTTATCCCGGCCACGTCCGCGCCGTTTGCGATCAAAACCCATTTTCGTTTGTGTAAACCTCATGCTGTCCGAATAATCAGAAATCAGATGCGAATGGGACTATTTCGCAAAGATTATCAATGGCCCTTTTGCCTTTGAACTACTATATATAACAAATTTTATAGAAAAGTCATAGCAATTTATAATATTTCTCATCCGTAAAATTAAATTAGCCACTATTGTGCCGACCATTTTGTTGCAAACTATTTTTTGATCACGTTCAAACACGCTCTGACTTGCCTTGTAAGTAAAGCTAGGGCATGGGTAAAACGCACAATGGTGTAAACGCATAGGCTCAGTGTGGCCAAGCGCTCAAGCCATATTATTTCAATTTATGAGAGAAATTTATTATGGCCATTTACCTCCACCATGAAGATTTACCGCAAGATGTAATGGCCGACGGCCCCGTTGCTGTAGATACCGAAACAATGGGACTCATCACGCCTAGAGATCGTCTCTGCTTGCTACAAATTTCAGATGGTAATGGCGATGAACATCTTGTAAAATTCGCAGTAGATAGCGATTATGCAGCTCCAAATTTACGTTCTATATTGGCCGACCCCAATCGTATTAAACTTTATCATTTTGCACGATTTGATCTAGCTGCTATCGAACATTATATGGGTGTGATGGCTGCCCCCATATTTTGCACAAAAATTGCCTCCAAATTAACCCGCACTTATACTGATCGCCATGGCTTAAAAGAATTGGTTCGCGAGATGCTTAGTACAGAGATTTCCAAACAACAACAATCGAGCGATTGGGGCGCTGCGAAACTCTCAATCGCACAACAAGAATATGCGGCCAGCGATGTTCGTTATTTACACAGATTACATCAATTATTCATTGAAAAGTTAGAGCGAGAGGGGCGCACGGATATTGCGCAAGCCTGCTTTGATTTTCTACCTGATCGGGCCAGACTCGACCTAATGGGTTGGGACGAACATGATATTTTTTCTCATACCTCATAATATGTTCATCACCAATTCCGCATTCAAGCACATGGTATAAATCATGCAACAGCACCATTATGAAAATTTAACCAAACTACAAAAATCAATGCTGCCCAATAGCACAATTGATTATCTGATAAAGGCCATACGCATCATATTTCCTGTAATCATAGTTGCGCTTATAACATTTTTAATTTTAACACCGCTTACTGTAAATGATGAGTTTAGTTTTGTATTGGACAAGGAAAATGTTGGCATAGCACCAGAAAGATTGAAAGTTACTGATGCTCTATACCGTGGTCATGATCGAAAAGGACGCCCTTTTTCCTTGAAAGCTGGAAGCGCAGTTCAAAAATCATCCGATGTTCCTATATTAGATATGGAAGATTTTGTAGGACGCATTGTTTTAAACAGCGGACCAGCAATATTATCGGGTAAACGAGGTAGCTATAATCTCGATAGCGAAGTAATGCGAGTCAATGGCCCCCTGCAATATGAGTCGCTAGCGGGCAATGAATTTACTGCCTCTAATGTTGAAATTCAATTGCGCAATCAAAATTTTGAAAGCTTTGATAAAGTAAAAGGTAAAACAGAATTTGGCACATTCAATGCTAATAAATTAAGTGGCACTCTTGGCGCACGCGAAATAATACTCTCAGGAAATGTCTTTGGAACCACAAAATTTGGCAGTTATCGCGCCGATAAAGTTACTGGAGATTTAAACAGCCGAACTATTATATTAGAAGGTAACGTACGGTTGACGACCAATGTACGATAAGTTAAATAAACTCAATTGATTAGGATAAAGATGTGAATTTTAAACCGTATATTATCGCGCTCACAACCGTAACATTTTTATCATTACATAATAGCGCTCCTGCGCAAATCGTCCAAAACCATAATAGTGATGCCCCCGTCACATTCGATGCTGGCCGCATAGAATTGCAAGATCGTAGCGATCGCGGTATATTATCAGGAGGGGTCATAGTAACGCAAGCGGGTCTCACACTGCGATCAGAGCGTTTAACAATTGCCTATAGCAATGCCAGTAATATTGATATTAACCGTTTGGATGCGATTGGCAGTGTAATGATTACTAAAGCAGATTTGCGCACAAAGAGCGATGCTGCCATATACGACCTTAACAGCAATCTGATAACATTGATCGGTAATGTATCCGTAACCCAAGGTAATAATACATTAAACGGTGGGCGCATCATTATTGATCTGAACCAAAACCGCACCAGTGTAGAAGCAGCACCGCAGTCCAATGGTCAAGCTGGGCGTGTCACGGGCACATTTACGGTTCCACAGCGTAATTCTGATGTAAATGAGACCGACGATCAAAATCCATAATATTAAGATGTTATTGGTCGATCTTTCCGTATAATGCGCACAAAGATAATTGCATTCGCCAAAATTTCCATGCACAAAGCCTGCCAAATGAGTATTTGCTAAGGAAATATTATATATTCTTTTCTATGCTCAAACCTATAGAAGATTGAAAAGAAGATAATATGTCATTGCAGATGCAAGAACCCAATTTAATCGATAATGATGAAAACTTAGCTGAAAATATTGCTGATACAAATGGTTTAGGCGTTATTTCAATCGCAAAAAGCTATGATAAAAGAGCGATTCTTACGGATGTATCCTTATCTGTGGCACGCGGAGAAGTCGTCGGTTTACTTGGTCCCAATGGTGCTGGTAAAACCACCTGTTTTTATTCGGTTATGGGACTGGTAAAACCTGATAGCGGACGCGTGATGCTGGCAGGTGAAGATATTACTGGATTACCCATGTACCGACGCGCTATATTAGGTCTTGGCTATTTACCGCAAGAAACCTCTATTTTTCGAGGTATGACGGTAGAGCAAAATATCAAAGCGGTATTAGAAATGGCCGTTCCAGATAAAGCAAGACGTGCCGAACGCTTGGAACAATTATTAGGGGAATTTGGTTTAACCGATTTGCGAACATCTCCATCCATGGCCTTATCTGGTGGTGAACGTCGTCGTTGTGAAATTGCCCGAGCTTTGGCCGCCGACCCAAAAATCATGCTCCTAGACGAGCCTTTTGCTGGCATTGACCCTATCTCAATTTCCGATATTAGGGAATTGGTCAAAGAATTAAAACAGCGCGACATAGGGGTGCTTATCACCGACCATAATGTCCGCGAAACACTCGACATTGTAGACCGTGCCTGTATCATTTATGATGGCCAAGTGTTATTTTCAGGTTCACCGCAAGACCTTGTAGCGGATGAAAATGTTCGCAGGCTATATTTAGGCGAAGGTTTTGCGTTATGATAGCTAATATCTGGATATTAGGATAATATGGTGGCCCTTTCACCCCGCTTAGATTTAAGGCAAAGCCAGTCTTTAGTAATGACGCCGCAACTGCAACAGGCGATCAAACTCTTGGCCTTATCCAGCCTAGAGGTCGAATCTTTCATTACCGAAGAAATTGAGAAAAACCCTCTTTTAGAAAGCGAGAATATTGCCTCATCGGTACAAGAAAAACCCGCAAGAGATATATCAGATGTTGAAAGCAGCACAGCCAGTTTAGAAAGAGCCAGTGATGATGTATTTAGCGATCAAGATTTTAACGGCAGCGAAGCATTAGATGTCAATATCGATAGCGACCTCGTCAACCAAGATTGTGCTGCTGATAAAATCCACACGGATACAAACCAATCAGCTGAAGCTGGGCTTAACCTATCAGGCGGCCCCGATAATAACGGTTCGTTTGAAGGCAGTGAAGCGCTGGATTTTGATAGTTTTGCCGCTCCCGATATAAGCTTACGTGATCATCTGTTAATGCAAGCGGGAGCATCTTTTAACGGATCAAATTTATTAATAGCCCAACAAATTATCGATAAAATAGAAGCGACTGGATATTTGGAATATGAATTGCCCTTACTGGCCTATCAAATGGGTGTTGAAATCCAAGATATGGAACAAATCCTATCAGCGATTCAGACATTTGATCCCATCGGTGTTGGCGCACGGAATTTAAGCGAATGTATTGCGATTCAAGCCAAAGAAGCCGATCGTTATGATCCTTGCATGGCCAAACTCATTGATAACCTTGATCTGGTTGGCAAAGGTGCCTTTGACCGATTACGCCGAATATGCCAATGCGATGAAGAAGATCTGCGTGATATGCTCATGGAATTGCGCAATTATGACCCTAAACCTGGATGCAAATTTCAGCATGATGATTGCGTTGCCATCACCCCCGATATTTTTGTCACTGCAAAGGGTAAGGGCTGGAGCATTGAGCTTAACAGTGCGAATCTGCCGAGATTATTGGTCAATCGCAGCTATTATAGTGAAATGAGCAGTGCTGGTCCTGATAAAGAGACTAAGACTTGGCTGAATGAATGTATCGCAGATGCCAATTGGCTTATTAAGGCGATGGATCAGCGGCAAAAAACCATATTGAAAACGGTGAGCGAGATTATCAAACAGCAAGATGGTTTCTTTCGTTATGGCGTTTCGCACCTCAAACCGATGACATTACGCATAGTGGCGGAGGCTATTGATATGCATGAATCAACCATTAGCCGTGTCACCAGCAATAAATATCTGTCCTGTGATCGCGGTGTTTTTGAGCT